>NZ_NTTM01000029.1:2500-4615 GCF_002560985.1 Bacillus sp. AFS018417 | reverse complement strand
TATGGTTAAGTCCTCGATCTATTAGTATTCGTCAGCTCCACATGTCACCATGCTTCCACCTCGAACCTATCAACCTGATCATCTTTCAGGGATCTTACTAGCTTAACGCTATGGGAAATCTCATCTTGAGGGGGGCTTCATGCTTAGATGCTTTCAGCACTTATCCCTTCCGCACATAGCTACCCAGCTATGCCCTTGGCAGAACAACTGGTACACCAGCGGTGCGTCCATCCCGGTCCTCTCGTACTAAGGACAGCTCCTCTCAAATTTCCTACGCCCACGACGGATAGGGACCGAACTGTCTCACGACGTTCTGAACCCAGCTCGCGTACCGCTTTAATGGGCGAACAGCCCAACCCTTGGGACCGACTACAGCCCCAGGATGCGATGAGCCGACATCGAGGTGCCAAACCTCCCCGTCGATGTGGACTCTTGGGGGAGATAAGCCTGTTATCCCCGGGGTAGCTTTTATCCGTTGAGCGATGGCCCTTCCATGCGGAACCACCGGATCACTAAGCCCGACTTTCGTCCCTGCTCGACTTGTAGGTCTCGCAGTCAAGCTCCCTTATGCCTTTGCACTCTACGAATGATTTCCAACCATTCTGAGGGAACCTTTGGGCGCCTCCGTTACTTTTTAGGAGGCGACCGCCCCAGTCAAACTGCCCACCTGACACTGTCTCCCGGGTCGATAAGACCCGTAGGTTAGAATTTCAATACAGCCAGGGCGGTATCCCACCAGCGCCTCCACCGAAGCTAGCGCTCCGGCTTCAAAGGCTCCCGCCTATCCTGTACAAGCTGTACCAAAATTCAATATCAGGCTACAGTAAAGCTCCACGGGGTCTTTCCGTCCTGTCGCGGGTAACCTGCATCTTCACAGGTACTATAATTTCACCGAGTCTCTGGTTGAGACAGTGCCCAAATCGTTACACCTTTCGTGCGGGTCGGAACTTACCCGACAAGGAATTTCGCTACCTTAGGACCGTTATAGTTACGGCCGCCGTTTACTGGGGCTTCAGTTCAGAGCTTCGCTTGCGCTAACCCCTCTCCTTAACCTTCCAGCACCGGGCAGGTGTCAGCCCCTATACTTCGCCTTACGGCTTCGCAGAGACCTGTGTTTTTGCTAAACAGTCGCTTGGGCCTATTCACTGCGGCTTTCCGTTAAGAAAGCACCCCTTCTCCCGAAGTTACGGGGTCATTTTGCCGAGTTCCTTAACCAGAGTTCTCTCGCACACCTTAGGATTCTCTCCTCGCCTACCTGTGTCGGTTTGCGGTACAGGCACCTTTTATCTCGCTAGAAGCTTTTCTTGGCAGCGGGGAATCAAAGACTTCGCTCCATAAGGAGCTTCCCCATCACAGCTCAGCCTTTGCGGTAAGCGGATTTGCCTACTTACCAGCCTAACTGCTTGGACGTGCACAACCAATCGCACGCTTCTTCTATCCTTCTGCGTCCCTCCATTGCTCAAACGATAAAGAGGTGGTACAGGAATATCAACCTGTTGTCCATCGCCTACGCCTGTCGGCCTCGGCTTAGGTCCTGACTAACCCTGAGCGGACGAGCCTTCCTCAGGAAACCTTAGGCATTCGGTGGACGGGATTCTCACCCGTCTTTCGCTACTCATACCGGCATTCTCACTTCTAAGCGCTCCACCAGTCCTTACGATCTGACTTCACAGCACTTAGAACGCTCCCCTACCACTGATACCATAGGTATCAATCCGCAGCTTCGGTGGTGTATTTAGCCCCGGTACATTTTCGGCGCAGAGTCACTCGACTAGTGAGCTATTACGCACTCTTTAAATGGTGGCTGCTTCTAAGCCAACATCCTAGTTGTCTAAGCAACTCCACATCCTTTTCCACTTAATACACACTTTGGGACCTTAGCTGGCGGTCTGGGCTGTTTCCCTTTTGACTACGGATCTTATCACTCGCAGTCTGACTCCTAAGGATAAGTCATTGGCATTCGGAGTTTGACTGAATTCGGTAATCCGATGAGGACCCCTAGTTCAATCAGTGCTCTACCTCCAAGACTCTTACACTTAAGGCTAGCCCTAAAGCTATTTCGGGGAGAACCAGCTATCTCCAGGTTCGATTGGAATTTCTCCGCTACCCACACCT
>NZ_NTTM01000028.1:0-65531 GCF_002560985.1 Bacillus sp. AFS018417 | reverse complement strand
AGTAGGACGTTGCCAGGCTTGAATTATTCCGCAGTAGCTCAGTGGTAGAGCTATCGGCTGTTAACCGATCGGTCGTAGGTTCGAGTCCTACCTGCGGAGCCATATGCTTCCATAGCTCAGCTGGTAGAGCACTTCCATGGTAAGGAAGAGGTCACCGGTTCAAGCCCGGTTGGAAGCTTGTGCGAAGTATTAAAACTTTTTGGCCCGTTGGTCAAGTGGTTAAGACACCGCCCTTTCACGGCGGTAACACGGGTTCGAATCCCGTACGGGTCACCACTTTTGGAGGATTAGCTCAGCTGGGAGAGCACCTGCCTTACAAGCAGGGGGTCGGCGGTTCGATCCCGTCATCCTCCACCATATAATTTTCAATGTCGGAGGGGTAGCGAAGTGGCTAAACGCGGCGGACTGTAAATCCGCTCCTTCGGGTTCGGCAGTTCGAATCTGCCCCCCTCCACCATTTATTTTTAAAAAATAACCTTACAAAGGTTTATTTTTTTGGTGAGACAAGCATACTAATAAATATTAATGGGCTATAGCCAAGCGGTAAGGCAACGGACTTTGACTCCGTCATGCGCTGGTTCGAATCCAGCTAGCCCAGCCATTTACGAGCCATTAGCTCAGTTGGTAGAGCATCTGACTTTTAATCAGAGGGTCGAAGGTTCGAGTCCTTCATGGCTCACCATTTTGCGGAAGTAGTTCAGTGGTAGAATACAACCTTGCCAAGGTTGGGGTCGCGGGTTCGAATCCCGTCTTCCGCTCCAACTTGGGGGGCCTTAGCTCAGCTGGGAGAGCGCCTGCCTTGCACGCAGGAGGTCAGCGGTTCGATCCCGCTAGGCTCCATACACATAAAAGAAAAGCTTGAAGTCCAATATTGGATTTCAAGCTTTTTTTTGTTTATCCCCCGCGACTCGCGTACGGTAAGACTCTCATTTCAAGATTCTAAGAAGTTAAACAAGATATGATAGAGCTTTCAGTCAGTGGGGAATGGAGATTTACTGATGGAAGTTTTACTTTATTCCGCTATCTTATTTATTTTGAAGATGGAGTTTTCTTGTTGATTTTTTGATAAATTAGAACGAGATATATTTTGTAATATGTTTAATGGTTTTTCATACAGTAAAAGGGAGTTGTTTCATGTGAAGATTATCATTGCGTCTGATTCTTATAAAGAAAGTTTAACTGCATTAGAAGTATGTGAAGCAGTAGAGAAAGGTTTTCGCTCTATATATTCAGAAGCAGAGTATATAAAAATTCCTATTGCAGATGGTGGGGAAGGGACAGTACAAGCTCTTGTTGATGCAACAAAGGGAAGAATCGTGAATATTCCTGTTACAGGTCCATTAGGAAATTTAGTAGAAGGATTTTACGGTCTCTCCTCAGATAAACGGACCGCTTTTATTGAAATGGCAGCTGCCTCTGGTTTACACCATGTTCCACTTGATAAAAGGAATCCACTCCTAACGACAACAAAAGGAACAGGAGAACTCATTTTACACGCGCTAGAACAAGGAGTTCATCATATTGTTTTAGGGCTTGGGGGAAGTGCTACAAATGATGGAGGAGCAGGAATGTTATCCGCTTTAGGTGTGCGCTTTTTTGATAGCAATAATCGTGTTATAGAGCCGAATGGTGGGAATTTAGATTCTATTACTTATTTTGATATGTCACAGTTAGATTCGCGTTTAAAGAAGGTTAAAATTGAAGCAGCTTGTGACGTTGCGAATCCGTTAACAGGAGGAACAGGGGCATCGTTTGTATTTGGAAGACAAAAAGGTGCCACAGACGAGATGGTAGAGAGGTTAGACTGTAATTTGAAGCATTATGCCCAATTAATCAAACAAACTCTTCATATTGATATTGAATTTATTCCAGGAGCAGGTGCTGCGGGCGGACTTGGAGCGGCTATCGTCGCCTTTTTACATGGCATCCTTAGAAAAGGTATTGATATTGTACTTGATTACACGAATTTTAATGCTCATTTGCAAGGTGCAGATTTAGTGATTACAGGAGAAGGACGAATTGATGAACAGACAGTGTATGGGAAAGCACCAATAGGAGTGGCAAAACGTGCTAAAGAGCGTAATCTTCCTGTTATTGCAATTGCTGGAGCTGTTCATTCGAATCATACTCCTATTTATGAAGAAGGTGTTGATGCTGTATTTAGCATTGTTTCAGGAGTAATGACATTAGAAGAAGCGTATGAAATGGGAAAAGAAAATATTTATATAACAGCACGAAATATTGCAGCTGTATGGAAACTTGGATTACAAAAACATCTCTATTCGTAAGAGATGTTTTTTTTTATGCATATTTTAACGGGAAAATCTAATTTTATCACTTTTTTATATTGTATTAAGTGTATATAAATACAAAAAAATGTCAAGTTGAGTCAGACAATAGAAAAGATTTAAAATATTTAGTGAAAGCATAAAAGGGGGAGATCATCTATGAAGAAAGAAGTTTCAATTGTGGGAGTACCAATGGATTTAGGACAAACGCGCCGCGGTGTTGATATGGGAGCGAGTGCAATTCGTTATGCTGGAGTTGTTGAAAGAATTCAAAATATAGGATATAACGTGGAAGACTTAGGGGATATATGTATTGAAAGAGAATTTCAAATAAATGAAAATGAAAAGTTAAAAAATCTTGAACAAGTTGTAAAAGTATGTAACGAACTGGCAAGTAAAGTTGATACTATTATTGAGAAAAAAAGTTTCCCGCTTGTATTGGGCGGCGATCATAGCATTGCAATTGGAACACTTGCTGGAATTGCAAAACATTATAAAAATCTTGGCGTTATTTGGTATGATGCGCATGGAGATTTAAATACAGAAGAAACTTCTCCATCTGGTAATATTCATGGCATGTCGTTAGCTGCAAGCTTAGGACATGGTCATCCATCACTTGTTAATTTATACGGTGAGTATCCGAAAGTGAAAAAAGAAAATGTGGTTATCATTGGTGCTCGTTCTTTAGATGATGGAGAGAAAGAATTTATTCAAAAAGAGGGTATTAAAGTTTTCACTATGCATGAAATTGATCGTATGGGAATGACGGCAGTTATGGAAGAAACAATTGCATACTTATCACATACAGATGGTGTACATTTATCTTTAGATTTAGATGGTCTCGATCCACATGATGCACCTGGCGTGGGTACTCCGGTTATGGGTGGATTATCGTATCGTGAAAGCCATTTAGCGATGGAAATGCTTGCTGAATCAGGTATTATTGCATCTGCTGAGTTTGTGGAAGTGAATCCAATTTTAGATGAAAGAAATAAAACTGCAATTGCAGCCGTTGCATTAATGGGATCTTTATTTGGTGAAAAGTTGAAATAATTTAAAAAAACAGCTGAAAAGCTGTTTTTTTTATTTTAAAATAAAGGTACAGCAACAAAGAATGTTAATACCTCCCTTTTTAAAGTCTGATATCTAACGATTGTATTGTCAGGTTTAGGAAGGAGGTTTGAAATTGTAGTTCATATAATGTATGTTATAATTAACTAATTGTTGTAAATTACATATAGATGGAGGAAGGGTCAGAATGCCTTTTGGAGATATGAATGTTTTTTTGAAATATCTCAGCACTATAGTAGATATTGGCCTTGTATGGTTTGTTATATATAAATTAATTCTTGTAATCCGTGGTACAAAAGCTGTACAACTTTTGAAAGGGATTACGGTAATTATTATTGTTCGCATTTTAAGTTATGTTTTTGAATTGCATACTTTGCAATGGCTTATGGATCAAGCATTAACTTGGGGATTTTTAGCGATTATTATCATTTTTCAACCAGAGTTAAGACGTGCCCTTGAGCAGCTTGGACGAGGAAGTTTATTTTCACGTGGAAGTAATAAAGAGGATGATGAACAGGAGTCTGTCGTCAATGCTGTTGTAAAGGCAACAGAATATATGGGGAAACGTCGCATTGGTGCGCTTATTACAATGGCTAGAGAGACTGGTATGGGAGATTACATTGAAACAGGAATCCCACTAAATGCAAATATTTCATCAGAGCTATTAATTAATATCTTTATACCGAATACACCCCTTCATGATGGGGCGGTCATTATGCAAGGAAATATTATTAAAGCAGCTGGTTGTTACTTACCATTATCAGAAAGCCCGTTTATTTCTAAAGAATTAGGAACGCGTCACCGGGCAGCAATGGGAGTAAGTGAAGTAACAGACAGTTTGACAATTGTTGTATCAGAAGAAACTGGGCAAATTTCCTTAACAAAAAATGGTGAATTACATCGTGATTTGAAAAGTGAACAATTAAAGGAAATGCTTATGAAAGAGCTAAGTGGGAATATAAAAGAATCTTCTTCATCTTTATGGAATTGGAGGAGAAAACGTCATGGATAAGTTAATGGATAACCATTGGTTTTTAAGGGGAATTTCATTACTGTTGGCAATTATGCTTTACATGTCAACAAACCTAGATAAAAATGTATCAGGTGATTTTAATCCATCGCCTTTTCCAGTAGGAGATACAACAGAAACAATATCTGGAGTTCCGGTATCTGCTTACTATGACGAAGATAAGTATATTGTAAGTGGTATTCCAGAAAATGTAACAGTCACTCTTGAAGGACAAAATAACGTTGTAGCTGCAGCTAAAGTAAAACGACAGTATGAGGTATTTGTCAATTTGCGAGGGTATACACCGGGGACATATGAGATCCCTTTAAAATATAGTGGAGTTCCGAGCAATTTACATTTGAAGGTTCAGCCAGCGAAAATAAAAGTTACAATTCAAAAGAAAGAAGTAAAATCTTTTCCTGTAGAAGTGAAGTATTTAAATGAGAACCAACTACAGGCAGGAACGATTGTAGACAAACCTATTGTAAAGCCAAGTACCGTTGAAGTAGCCGGTACAGAGGAAGAGCTTTCGCGAATTGCACTTGTGCGAGCGTATGTCGATTTGAAGGATGTTAATAAAACGATCACAAAAGAAGCGAAAGTTGTATTGTATGATAAAGATGGGAATCGTTTGGATTTGAAAACAGGTTCTTCTACTGTCAATGTCACCATACCAGTTTCATCTTCATCTTCATCTTCATCTTCATCACCTGCAAAAACGGTTCCCTTGGGTATAACGAAAAAAGGGAGCTTACAAGAAGGGATATCTGTAACGAATATAAAGGTTGAACCAAGTGAAGTAACGATTTATGGTTCAAAAGAAGTACTTGATAAGATTACATCTCTTGATGGCGTCGAAGTAGACTTAAGTAAAATTACAGAGTCTACAACCTTCGATGCCTCTGTTTCTTTACCTAAAGGTGTTACAAAGGCAGAACCTAGTCAAGTAAAGGTAACAGTTGAAGTACAAAAGCAACAGAGCAAAACAATAGACGGTATTCCTTTGCAGGTAAATGGATTATCGGATTTATTAACAATGAAATTATTAGACCCGGCAAATGGGAAAATCAGTGTTGATATTTTTGGGGATGCAAGTGCTGTAGAAAAAGTAAATGCAGCACAGATTAAAGCATCAATTAATTTAGGAAATATGGATGTAGGAACACATGATGTTCCAATTCAAATTACTGGTCCCGATAATGTCACATTAGAATTAAAACAAAAAAATGCCAAGGTAGAACTTGCAAAGAAAGAAGAAACGGGAAAAGAAGTACAGGGTGAGCCGGTGCAGAAGCCGGATCAAGGAAATGAGCAAGAAAGAAGGAGCGAATAGTAATGGGAAAATATTTTGGTACTGATGGCGTACGCGGTATTGCGAATAAAGAATTAACGCCGGAATTAGCATTTAGAATTGGACGATTTGGTGGCTACGTATTAACAAAGAATACAGAGCGTCCAAAAGTTATTATCGGCCGTGATACACGTGTGTCTGGACATATGTTAGAAGGTGCTTTAGTAGCTGGATTATTATCAATTGGAGCAGAAGTAATGCGCCTTGGTGTTATTTCTACCCCTGGAGTTGCATACTTAACAAAAGCGTTAGACGCGCAAGCTGGTGTGATGATTTCTGCATCTCATAATCCTGTACAAGATAATGGAATTAAGTTCTTTGGTCCAGACGGATTTAAATTAACAGACGAGCAAGAGGAAGAAATCGAAGTATTATTAGATAAAGAAATAGATGAGCTTCCACGCCCTGTGGGTACAGCATTAGGTCAAGTAAATGACTACTTTGAGGGCGGACAAAAATACTTACAATACATTAAACAAACTGTAGATGAAGATTTTGCGGGCTTACATATCGCATTAGATTGTGCGCACGGTGCGACATCTTCTTTAGCACCGTATTTATTTGCTGATTTAGAAGCGGATATTTCCACAATGGGAACAGCGCCAAATGGTATGAATATTAACGAGGGCGTAGGTTCTACGCACCCAGAAGTATTAGCAGAGTTTGTGAAAGAAAAAGGTGCTGATATCGGTCTAGCATTTGACGGAGATGGTGACCGTTTAATTGCTGTTGACGAAAAAGGAAATATTGTTGATGGCGATCAAATTATGTACATTTGTGCAAAATATATGAGCGAATCTGGAAAATTAAAACATAATACAGTTGTTTCGACAGTCATGAGTAATTTAGGTTTCTATAAAGCATTAGAAGCAAATGGCATTACAAGTGATCAAACAGCTGTTGGTGACCGCTACGTAATGGAAGAAATGAAACGTGGTGGCTATAACCTTGGCGGTGAACAATCTGGTCATATTATTTTCTTAGATTACATTACAACTGGCGATGGAATGTTAAGTGCACTTCAACTTGTTAACATTATGAAAATGACGAAAAAATCATTATCTGAGCTTGCAAGTGAAATGAAAAAATTCCCGCAATTACTTGTGAATGTTCGTGTAACAGATAAAAAACAAGCATTAGAAAATGAAAAAATTAAAGAGATCATTTGTGTT
This sequence comes from Bacillus sp. AFS018417, assembly GCF_002560985.1. Taxonomy (NCBI): domain Bacteria; kingdom Bacillati; phylum Bacillota; class Bacilli; order Caryophanales; family Bacillaceae; genus Bacillus; species Bacillus sp. AFS018417. The sequence continues at coordinate 58,640 of NZ_NTTM01000028.1, read as the reverse complement.
GTAGAGGAAGAGATGAATGGTGATGGGCGTATTCTTGTTCGTCCTTCTGGTACAGAGCCATTAATTCGTGTTATGGCAGAGGCACCAACACAAGATCTTTGTAATCAATACGTAAGCCGTATTGTAGAAGTTGTAAAAGCAGAAGTTGGAGCTGAATAATAGGCGGATTTTATGATAAAAAGGGGCACAAAATGTGCTCCTTTTGCATAGAATGTTTATCTGCAATGAAAAAAATTTCATTGACGATTTATTCCATTTGTTATAAGATGATTTTGTTCTTTTTCTCGGCAAAATAGATTGAAGTAAGAAGCGCCAGAACTACCTGAGACGTAGTTGACGAGGAGGAGTTTATCGAGATTTCGGCGGATGGCTCCCGGTTGTTCATCACAACCGAAAACTTTTACTTAAAGCATTGGGGTGACTCAATGGACAAAGGTGAAAGTGTGATGAGAGAAGAGGAACGGATTACACTAGCAGTATGAAGTATACGGACTGAAACCAAAGAGAGAGGAAGGTGAAAGCCGTTACAAGCTTACAAAGCTAGCGATATGTAAAATCCGTTTTTTGTGTATGAATAATAAGGATCGGAATATGTCGTTACATGTTTATGTGAGAACATAAGTATGTTGTAACGGCGACAAAACATGTGTGGAATCGTAGGATTTATTGGGGAACAAGATGCAAAGGAAATTTTATTAAAAGGTTTAGAGAAGCTAGAATACCGCGGATATGACTCAGCTGGTATTGCAGTGCAAGCGGCGAATGGTGTTGTTGTATTTAAAGAAAAAGGTCGCATTGCAAAGCTTCGCGAAATCGTGGATGAAAATGTAGCAGCTAACGTGGGAATCGGTCATACACGTTGGGCAACTCATGGTGTACCAAGTCAGGTAAACGCACATCCACATCAAAGTGCTTCAGAGCGCTTTACCCTTGTGCATAACGGTGTAATTGAAAACTATGAGCTATTAAAGAATGAATATCTTCAAGATGTGAACTTTGTAAGTGAAACAGATACAGAAGTAATCGTTCAGCTTGTAGAAAAACAAGTGGAGACAGGTTTGACGGTAGAAGAAGCATTCCGTAAAACGTTAACATTATTACACGGCTCATATGCATTGGCATTACTTGATGCAGAAAACCCAGACATGATTTATGTTGCTAAAAACAAAAGCCCGCTATTAGTGGGTACTGGAGATAACTTTAATGTTGTTGCAAGTGATGCAATGGCAATGCTACAAGTTACAGATCAATTTATCGAGCTAATGGATAAAGAAATGGTTCTTGTAACAAAAGAAAAGATTACAATTCAAAATTTACAAGGTGAAACGATTGATCGTGCACCATTTACAGCAGAATTAGATGCAAGTGACATTGAAAAAGGAACATATCCTCATTTCATGCTAAAAGAAATTGATGAACAGCCGCTTGTAATCCGTAATATTATTCAAAAGTACCAAAATGAAGATGGCGAAATCGAACTAGATAAAGAGATTCGTAATGCGATTTTAGAAAGTGATCGTATCTATATTATCGCATGTGGAACGAGTTATCATGCGGGTCTTGTTGGAAAACAATTCATTGAGAGTTTTGCAAAAGTACCAGTAGAAGTACATGTAGCAAGTGAATTTTCTTACAACATGCCATTATTAACAGAAAAACCATTCTTTATTTACATTTCACAAAGTGGTGAGACTGCAGATAGCCGCGCAGTACTTGTGCAAACAAATGAAATGGGACATAAAGCATTAACAATTACAAACGTGCCAGGTTCTACACTGTCTCGTGAAGCTGATTATACATTACCATTACATGCTGGCCCAGAAATCGCAGTAGCTTCTACAAAAGCATACACAGCACAGCTTGCAGTACTAGCGATTTTAGCAGCTGACATTACAAAGGCAAAAGGCTTAGCAGTTGATTTTGATTTAATCCAAGAACTTGGTCTTGTTGCAAACGCAATGGAAGTACTTTGCAATCAAAAAGATGAAATGGATGCAATTGCAAAAGAATACTTAGCAACAACACGCAACTGTTTCTTCATTGGCCGCGGTGTTGACTTCTATGTTGGTTTAGAAGGCGCATTAAAGCTAAAAGAAATCTCTTACATCCAAGCAGAAGGCTTTGCTGGTGGAGAGTTAAAACACGGTACAATCGCGCTAATTGAAAAAGGTACACCAGTTATCGCACTTGCTACTCAAGAGCACGTAAACTTAGGTATTCGTGGTAATGTAAAAGAAGTAGTAGCACGCGGAGCAAACCCTTGCATCATCGCAATGAAAGGCTTAGAAATGGAAGGCGACCGCTTCATCGTACCAGCTGTACACGAAGCACTAGCACCGCTTGTAGCAGTTATTCCATTACAGCTAATTGCATACTATGCAGCGCTTCACCGTGAGTGTGACGTTGATAAACCACGTAACTTAGCTAAGTCAGTTACTGTTGAGTAAGAGTTTGGCAATTTGATAGATATTTGTGTTGATTTACAATAAAGTTTGATTAAAAGTCCTGTATGATATACAGGACTTTTTTTGTTCCGCAATCGGTCCATATTCTGGAATAATTCTTGTGAAAGTGATGGTATTTTGACATAATTGTTATTAAGTTTAAAGGACAGCATGGCGACATAAGAAGCCCTTAAGCTTATGTTCCAAAGAGAGGTTAAAGGTATGGTAGAAGTAATTATTCTGAATGGTGGATCGAGTTCAGGGAAAACCACTATCGCAAAATGTCTTCAAAATTCATTGCCAACGTCATGGTTAAGGTTCAGTATCGACGATTTAATCGACGCCATGCCCGATGCAATGATGAAAGCAGACAGTGGAATTAAATTCGGTGACGATGGGTCTGTCAGTCCAGGTACGGAATTTCGTACATTAGAATCTGCATGGATGCACGGTATTGGCGAGATGGTCCGTAGAGGAGCCCGAGTGATTATCGACGATGTCTTCATTAGCGGAGTAGATTCTTGTAATCGTTGGAAAGCTGCCTTGGAAGGGGTGCAGGTGCTATGGGTTGGTGTTTTCTGTGACCCTATTGTGGCGTCCGCTCGTGAGAGGGAACGAACGGACCGCGTTGCAGGAATGGCAGTTTCACAAGCGACTTCGGTTCACGTTGGCATACATTATGACATCAAAGTTGACACAACAAAGATATCGCCAGAAGAATGTGCACGAATTATCTGGCAAAAAAACACCCCATGAGAACCTACGAGGTGTTTTTAAGCAAACGGGGGCATTTCTGCAATATCTCTCAATCACAGATCTACAGAACGGTCTTCCGCAATCGGGCGCAATTCTTCAATAAGCATTGTGATCTTTCTTTATGTTTAGGGCGCGTTACTTTAAGAAATAGCTGCCAAATTAGGCAGCTATTTTTATTAAAGTAACGGCGGTTATTTAAAAAGGTGAAAGGGTTAGGATCATGTTACAATTGGTTCCATAGTAGTATTTGAGGTTATATAGAATTGAAACGGAGAAAAAAATAATAACAGGTGCAGCTTCTGGAATTGGAAAAGAAATTGTTAAACAGTGCTTAAGTAATTGCATGCAATATTAATGAGCATTCCTTAAATGATTTAAAATTTTACCCGAAGAAGAGACAATGGTGCATTTTGCCGATGAAATCGCCCAAGCTGGCTACAGCGCTTCTTCACGCTTGTTCCGAATTCAATGGACTGAACCAGTTAATTACGAATTGCTAGAGAAGATAATTGAATTTAATATCAAGGATAAGGCTGAGAATTCAAATTTTTGGCGGCAATAGCATAATATCGAAGGAGGAAGACATGGAAGTTTTTGTGAAATATTTAGCAGGTATCGATAACCCCGACCACCGCGACCGAACAGAGGAAATTTTGGCGTGGGTTGCTAATAAATTCCCAAATTTGGAACCGCAAATCAAGTGGAATACGCCAATGTTTTCCGATCACGGCACATTTATCATCGGCTTTTCCACAGCGAAACATCATTTGAGCGTTTCACCCGAAGAAGTAGGCATTGCGCACTTTGCCGATGACATTGCACAAGCTGGCTACAGTGCTACCAAAGGCTTATTTCGAATTCCGTGGAGTGAGCTGGTAAATTACGAATTGCTTGAGAAAATGATTGAATTTAATATTCAGGATAAAGCAGAATATACGAATTTTTGGCGGAAATAATACATCACACCTTAATAGTAGCCGTATGCGAACGCCCGTCAAAATACTACCCCAGTTCTTAGGAAAAGGAGACATCAAAAATGGCAACTTCAAAGAAAAGCTTAAGAACTTGCAACAAAGGGCACGAATACTATAAAAGTAGCGATTGTCCCACCTGCCCGATTTGTGAGAAAGAACGGAAACCTAACAACGGATTTCTTTCATTGCTATCAGCACCAGCCAGACGAGCATTAGAAAACAATGGAATAACTTCTTTACAACAGCTATCAAACTTTAGTGAAGACGAGATTTTGCAATTTCATGGTATGGGACCAAGCTCTTTACCTAAACTTAAGACTGCCTTGCAGACAAATGGGTTATCATTTAGATCAAAATAGGACGATTGCAGAATATTATTGATAGAAGATGATTAAGCTTTTTTATAAAATCGAAACTTAAATCTGGGGTAAACACTTAATTACTACAATTAATTGTGTGCGAGTTCAAGAAAAATGAAAATACCTGTCCACTAAAGAATATAGCGAACAGGTAATTTCAGTGTTTTGATGTTTGTCCATTTTCAGGGTTCACTTCAGTAACGGGGGGATTGCTTACGAGTGCCCTTCATCAATGTTTGTATTTTGAATCCCGATTTTTCCTGCTTTAATCTTGCTTCGGAACAACACAAAATATACAAGAGCTCCCGTTGCAAATAGTGTTCCGCCTACAATTGCCACTCCATGAAACATATCAGGGATAGTCAATACCCCCATTTCGAACACGAGCCATATTAAAGCGCCATACGTGACAGGTGCTCTCCATTTCCCTAAATTGAACGTCTCCGCGTCAGGCAAATCTTTTCTACGCAAATAGTAAGCCAAAACTGTTATGAAGTATAAAGCGGTAAGAACAACAGATGTTGATCCGACTAGTAAAGTTAAAGAATCAGAGAATAAGACTGCTATAATATCGAGAACTAATACAAGCAAAATCGCATTTACTGGTACGGATGTTTCAGGGTTCACCTTTTTAAAATAACGTGAAGCAAAAAATACATCGTCCCGCGCCATTGCATAAATGACACGGGAAGCGGAAGCCATTCCGATTAATCCGCATGCAAAAATGGAAATGATAACAAGAAGCATAAACAAAGTGCCGATGAATTGGCCGAGCTTTGTTTTAATAATAAGTGGAAGCGGGTTGGCGGAAGCTGTCACACCGGCTAAATCCGTAATAGAAATTGTAACAGTAAAAAGAAAAACAAACCCAATGATACCACCAATCAGTAACGCGAAAAATACAGCACGCGGTACATTTTTACTCGCGTCAATTGTTTCTTCCGAAAGATTCGCCGCGGCTTCAAAGCCGACCATGGTCCACGATCCCATTAGCATAGCAATCACAAAACCGCCAAGGTACGTGCCGCTTTTCTGCTCGCCAATATTTGTTAGCATATCCCAATTCGGAGTTGTGAATAGCGCAACAACAGCAAGAATAACAAGAATACCTACCATACCGATCACTTCGGTATATACTGCAATGTCATTGAGGCGAGAAGCCAATTTTACGCCAAAAATGTTGAGGGCAGCCTGTAGCAGTAGGGTTGCGAGTGCAATATACAAAAGGGTTTTTCCCCCGATATTCCAGCCGAATACATCAGCAATGAGTGGAGACAGGCCGAAATCGACGGCAGGAATGACAATAACAAAAAAGCAAAATCCGAGCCAGCCGGAAAACCATCCTAATCCTTGATTTGCCAGCCGCGTCACCCATTGGTACGAGTAGCCGCTGAGTGGCATTCTTCCTGCCAATTCGGCAATAACAAGAGCGACAAGCAAGTGTCCTGCTAATACGATTGGCCACGTCCAAATACCTGCGGGTCCCGCATTATTTAAAACAAAACCAAAATTTGTGAAAATGCCCGTTGTGATAGACATAAATGAAAACGCGACTGCAAAAGAGCTAAAAAACTTTAAGGATCTCTGTAATTCTTGCTTGTAGTGATATTGCTCCATGTTATTCGTTTCCTGCTTGATTTTTGTTTGCATAAAAAGCCCCCTTTCGATTTTCCTGCGCGTTGTATACTCTCCTAGCTTATTTCCCTCCTTTCTTTTAAGATTGAAAATTCAGTCTTTTTTGAGCGGTTTTATTTACTCTCTTCTATTGCAAGTACCATACCAATTATACAATTCGCGTCATGCTTGAACTTTGTAAGCTCTTCATTGTTTAAAATGTTGTCCCTTTATGAAATTTTGCATAGTTTATTCAAAATTTCATATTTCGTTTAAGGTGTTTACATTACTTTTGTAATTTTCTAAAAAATGTTCAACATTCCTTTTTTATAATGAAACAGGTTTCACCAAATTTAAATAAAAGAGGTAAGAAAATGAAAAAAGAAAAATTATTGTTTCATTTTTGAGTTTAGCTGTTTTTGAGGATATTTTGTTAAATTATTAGATTCCTATTATTTTACTGCGTTACATATATAAAATAGGCCGTGAATATACTGTGGATATGTTGTATGACTTTAATTAGGATAGGAGTGAACAAACGATGCGCGTCCTTATTTCCGGTGCGAGCATTGCTGGGCCGGCATTAGCTTACTGGCTTCACCGCTACGGCTTCGACGTGACTGTAGTAGAACGTGCGCCCGCATTGCGTCCAGGTGGATATGGTGTTGATATTCGTGGTGTAGCCATTACGGTGCTTAAGCGGATGGGAATACTCGATCAAGTTCGTGCAGCTGACACGCACATGACCGGTGTTTACTTCGTGAATAGCAAAGGCAAAATCGAAGGTAAAATAAGCGAAGCGAGTATGGGGAATCAGCAGGGGCTGGATATTGAAGTCATGCGCGAGGACCTTAGTAATATTTTGTACGACTTGACCAAGGATACAATCGAATATATATGGGACGATTCGATTACCGCTATACATGAGACTGAAGCAGGTGCAGAAGTCCAATTTATTCGTAGTAAGCCGCAGACATTCGATCTGGTCATCGGTGCGGACGGGCTCCATTCTAATGTGCGTACCTTAATTTTTGGTGACAAAGAACAATTTAAACATACTCTTGGCTGTTATATCTCGATTTTTACCCTCGAGAATTATCTTAGCCTCGACCACCGCCAGCTGCTTTATACGATGCCAGGCAAAACTGTAGGTATGTATAGTGCCCGTGATAATATTGAAGCAAAGGGGATACTCGTGTTTAAATCAGAGGCACTGAAGTACGATCGCTATGATGTGGAAGCCCAAAAGGAACTTGTAGACAATGCTTTCCAAGGTCATACGGGTTGGGAAACTCCGCATCTACTTAAAACTATGAAAGAGGCGACAGACTTTTACTTTGATGAGATTTGCCAGATTCATATGCCGACATGGTCAAAGGGTCGGATTACATTGGTAGGCGATGCGGCGTATGGCCCATCACCACTTTCGGGTCAAGGCTCTAGCCTCGCACTTGTCGGAGCTTATGTACTAGCTGGTGAACTGAAAGCTGCGCATGGCAATTACGACCGTGCCTTTGTTGCCTATGAAAAAGAGATGAGAAATTTTGTTGAGAAAAATCAAAAAATAGGGCTAACAGCCGCTGGAGGCATGATCGAAAGCTCAAGCTCCAAAATCTTGCTGCGCAATTTAATGTTGCGTGTCCCCTTCCTTATGAGCGCAATGTTCAAGATGATTACAAAAATGATAGTGAAAGCTTCCAATGAAATTGAACTGAAAGATTATTAATATAGATATTTAGGAAGGGAGTTTCAGTACACCTTTCATAATATTGTTGATTTTCCGTAATCGAGCATTTTAATGGGGGAAGGATTACAAAAATGATCCAATAGAATATTTTAAGAACGTATTTTGAACAAACTTTATTTTAAAGTAACATTTGCATAAAGTCGCGACGTTTTAAAAAATGTTACGATGTTCTAAAGCTTGCTTAGATCCTGTTTTATAGGATCTTTTTTATTTAACTAAAGGGGTAGTTTAGCAGCAAAAGGATTTCACTATAATTACATTGAATTTATTAGGTAAAGTACAGGGCATCATTTTAAGGAGAGAAAATAATTGAACCTAGGTAATTCAATAGCTATAGGGAATACAGCAAAGATATATCAATGAAAGTAATTCTAATTGAAATTGCATTAGAACGTATGTTCTTGTATAATTATTAAGTAAAAACAAATAGAAGAAAGTGGGGAAAGTAAATGATTAATAAAGTCGGTCAAATTATGCTATATGTAAATAATCAAGATGAGGCATTGCAATTTTGGACAGAAAAAGTAGGGTTTAGTGTAGTTTCTGAAGAAGATAACGGCCAAGGATTTAGATGGATTGAAATTTCTCCAACAAAGGAAGCAGGAACGAGTATCATTCTTCACAATAAAGAATTAATTGCTAAAATGCAGCCTGAATTAAATCTTGGCACACCTTCGCTGATGTTTTTTACGGAAAATCTCGATAAGTTATATAAAGATTTATCGGATAAAGAAATCACAGTCGGAGAAATTGTAAGTATGCCTTCTGGTAGAGTATTTAACTTTGCTGATAATGAAAACAATTATTTTGCAGTTATGGAAAAAAAGTAATTCACAAAATTATAGGGAACAAACATGAAAATGAATTTTAGTCATTTTGATGTTGAGGGGCAATAAAGTTATTTAATCTAAAATAAAGTCACTTAAGAACACACCTTTGGGATCTCATGATGACATCTCCTTTGGTGTGTTTTTTTATAAAGAGTAATAAGAAAAATTCCAGTTCCAAGTGTCCGATGAAAATAAAGTTGTAGACTGGAAAAACAGATTAAACTGAACTGCAATTTAATTCATTAAGTAAGCTAACGGACAGATTATGAAGATAGGAATGAGGGGGAACTTATGGACTCAAGGAAAGCATCTTTGAACTTCGAGAAAGTCAATTGTGGCGGTTTTCATGGAGATATCGTCTGTACAGCCATCGTTACTAAGCTTCGGGCTGCTGGTTGTGTTTTCGCCGAAGATGAGGCACGGTTACTCATTTCTACGGCCAGGACGCTGGATGATCTCGCCGCCATGGTGGACCGGCGAGTAGCTGGTTTGCCCCTCGAACACGTTATCGGCTGGACGGAGTTTTGCGGTCTGCGGATAGCGGTGGACCCGGGCGTTTTCGTACCTCGCCGCCGCACAGAGTTTCTCGTCCGCCAGGCCGCCGCCCTCACGCGGCAAGGAGCTGTCGTGGTTGACTTGTGCTGCGGTTCGGGCGCGTTGGGGGCCGCGCTGGCGGCCGCGCTGGCGGCGGTGCAGGAACGGATTGAGTTATATGCCTCCGACATCGACCCCGCCGCGGTGCAGTGCGCCTTGCGCAACGTCGCTGCTACCGGTGGTCACGTGTACGAAGGTGACCTTTACGAGCCGCTGCCTGCTACACTGCGGGGCCGCGTCGATATCCTGGTCGCCAACGTACCTTACGTACCTACTGAGATGATTAGGATACTACCCTCAGAGGCTCGCATACATGAGGCGCGTGTGGCACTTGACGGAGGTGTGGATGGGCTTGATGTCCAGCGACGGTTGGCGGCTGCGGCGCCAGGTTGGCTGGCACCTGGCGGTCACTTGTTGGTCGAGACTAGTGAACGGCAGGCAAAGCAAACTGTCGAGATCTTCGCTCGTAATGGGTTGATACCGCAGGTGGCCCATTCTAATGAACTGGATGCCACCGTTGTCATCGGAACTAGGCCTGCCTGTTCATCCCACACTAACGAGCAGTAAGACCCCCACCTCAAGATTCAGAGAAAAGCGAAGAAGATAGGTGGGGGATGAAGAAAACCCCCACTGATGGGAGTTTCACTTTATTGCAAGAAAACGACGGTACTAAATACATAACGATGTTTTACTTGCATACTAATTTAGTCAGCTGCTTATAGATCTTCACAATTTCTTCAAGCTTCATTCTTACTAACCCGCTTGAGGAGGGAGCAACAAAATCAATTGTTCCAGGTATGACTGGCTCAGGCTGCTGTCCCCATGGGGCTACCCTTTGACCGCTATATTCTTGATAAACACCTTTCCCAACAAAGCAGACTACTTCGGGCTTTAACTGTGTAATTTTCTGTTTTAAAATTTCTTTTCCTTCTTTATATTCTTTTTTGGTAATCTCATCTGCTGCCTTAGTTGGTCTTGCTACTATGTTTGTAAGACCCATATCCAAATCTAATAATTTATAGTCTTCCGAGGCATCATATTTTCTTGGTGTTAGTCCCGCTTCATGGAGAATTCTCCAAAAACGATTATTAGGATTGGCGAAGTGATGCCCTGTTTCACTTGAGCGAATGCTTGGATTAAAGCCGACAAACAAAATTTTTAACCCTTTTTTAATATGATCATTAACTGGTTTCAAGAATACACTGCCTCCTTATATGGAATACAAACTAATAAAGTTTTTTTATTTTACCACAATCTTTTCAGTTTCTTCTTAGTGTATTGGATTAAATTTCCTATAGAGAGATGTAAGGGAGAAGTGTAAGTGAATCAAAAATGGACAAAATTCATGATGCTTCTGGCTGTTATCTTAACGGTATTTTCGATTACATACAAAGTATTTTAGACTATAAAATATTGGACTGGTAAAAAAGTTATAGACTGAAAAAGTGTTTTTATCATTCTTGTTTTTAGAGATAGATTCAAGTTGTTCTAAGGATAGACATATCAGGATGTGAATTCTTGAATTTAAACCAAGACATTGAAATATTTTCAAAAAGGCTGAGTATAAACCAGATTTTTTCTGATTTATGTCCCAGCCTCTTTTGGCATCTTTATGTTTATTCCACTATGGCCTGTTCACTTTGCTCCATACCTCTGATGGATTGAGCTACTTTAACCATCATAGAACATTCGATTCTCTTGCGGAAGATGTCACAACTGAAGTCGTAAGTTCCATTGAGAGAGCCGGTTGCGTGCAGCGCGTTGGCAGGACAACCGCCACTGCAGTAGAGTTTCGCCCAGCAGTCTTGGCATTCTGTCTTCGAGTAGCAGTTGCTTTCTCTAAATTGGCATTGCGTCTCTAGTTTTGTGATTCCATCCCAGATGTTTCCCAGGCTATATTCTTCATCGCCGACGAACTGGTGGCAAGGGAAGAGCTCGCCCCATGGTGTGACAGCGAGATATTCCGTTCCTGAGCCGCAGCCGGAAATTCTCTTTTGGATGCAAGGACCTTCTGAGAGGTCAAGCATGTAATGGTAGAAGGTGAAGCCATTCCCTTCTTCCGCGCGCTTTAGCATTTCTTTGGCGAGAATTTCGTACTGGTTATAAATCTCTGGGAGGTCCTCATCAGTGAGCGCATATGGTTCACGTGGATCACAGATGACTGGTTCCATCGAGAGCTTGTCGAAACCAAGATCTGCAATGTGAAAAATATCATTGGTGAAGTCGACATTGTTGCGAGTGTAGGTTCCACGTACATAGTATTCTTTGTCTCCACGCTTTTCGAGGAATTCCTGGAATTTCGGAACGATATAATCGTAGCTTCCTTTTCCGGTGACGGTTTTGCGAAGGTGATCATGAACCTCTTTTCTTCCATCAAGACTTAGTACTACATTGTACATTTCCTCGTTCAAGAAATCGGTGATCTCATCGCTCAGCAGCATGCCATTCGTAGTGAAGGTGAAGCGAAAAGTCTTTTTGTGCTCTTTTTCTTTGCTTCTTGCGTAAGCGACAATCTGTTTGACAACCTTCCATGCCATGAGTGGTTCTCCACCGAAGAAGTCGACGTCGAGGTTTCGGTGATGACCGGAGTTTTCTAATAGGTAATCGATGGCTCTTTGTCCAACCTCATAGCTCATGATTGCTCTGTTTCCGTTATATTTTCCTTGGCTGGCGAAGCAGTATTCGCATGATAGGTTACAGGTATGCGCGACATTGAGGCAGAGAGCCTTTACATAAGTTTGACGATTTCTCAAATCGATTGAGAGGTCCTTAAATTCATCCTCAGTAAAGAGTTGTCCATCATTTTTTAGCTCTTCGACATCCGCGATTGTTTCGCGAATGTCCCCCTCGGAGATGTTGGAATCATATTTGTACTTCTCCAGCATCATTGTCACGATTTCTTCTGCAGGAGTATTCTCATAAAGCCCGATGATTTCATAGGCGAGGTCATCGACAACATGCACCGATCCACTATAGGTGTCCAGCACGATGTTGTATCCATTTAATTTATATTGATGAATCATACTTAATAATCAAACTCCTTTTGTCCATAAAGTGAAACTTCTATTAGCGGGATAAAAATTGCCGCCCATCTGGAAAGCAGTTGGGCGGTACATTTCTTATTTCCTATCTGCTCATTGTGTTTTCACACTTCTGATTTGCAACTCCGCAAGACGTTTTGCAAGCTGATTGGCAAGATGTTTGGCATGCACCGCATCCACCGTGTTTTGCGGTATCCTTCAGTTTACAAGTGCTCAGTGTTACGATTCTTTTCATAACGCACAACTCCTTTTTAAAATGTTTTTTGAAGAAATAAGAGTTAAATATTGTGAAACTTTTCACATTCAGAAGTAATATTTGTGAATAATTTCACAATGAAGGTCAAAACTTGTGAATCCTTTCACATTAATTCCAACAATAATTTTAACAACACCGCGGGTTCACGTCAATCATTCCTGATGTCTTGATACTGCGGAAAATCCACTTGATTTCGTTTCTACTTTTTCTTCATCACGATTTGAAGAGTTTCGAGAGTGCGTAACGTTCGCATGTAATTATGATTTGGGATTCCCTGTTATAATAATAAATTCGTCCTTTCTTAAGAAAGGACGAATTTTTTTAGGTATCTATCCTTGAATATTTATGAGTTTTGCTATTGCGGAACATGTGTTTCGTACTTCCGCTGTAATTCCTTCAACTCTTCCATCAAATTCTCCCCAATCGTAGGAGTAAGTTGGTCGTATATAGGTGATAGTGTCTTTTCCCATTCTTTTCGTTGTTCGTCGTTTAATTCATGAATTTGAATTGATGAGTTTTGTTTCATGAGTTCAAGTTGTTCTTTGTTCATTTGAATGGATTGTTGATTATTCCAAGCAGTCGTTTCTTCCATTGCTTCCATTAGTATTTGCTTTGTTTTTTTCGTTTGTTTGTCCCAGGTTTTTTGATCCATCATGACAACATATCCTAAATACCCATGGTTAGTAATTGTCAAATAGTTTTGGACGTTATAGAATTTTTTAGAGTAGATATTTGAAATGGTATTTTCTTCGCCATCAACTTTTCCTGATTCAATTAATTGATATGTAGAGTTAAATGAATCAGGATATGTGTGAACTTTTAATAAATCAAATTGGGACTTGATTACATTACTTTGCATGATGCGAAAAGATTGTCCCTTTATATCTTCGGGTGTATAAATGGGTCCTTTATTTGAAGTGATTTGTTTAAAGCCGTTGGACCAGTGGGCAAGCCCTTTTATTCCATCTTTTTGTAAGGATTGAAGTAATTGTTCCCCAATTTTTCCGTTTAAGCCTTCTTGTAAGGCTTCATAACTTGAAAAGGCAAATGGTAAATCAAGTACGCCCCATTCAGGGGAGAACGCTCCAAGTTTTGATGTAGAGGGAGCAATAATTTGTACTTGCCCAGATTTTAAAGCACGAAATTCTTCTATATCAGAATATAAGCTTCCATTAGGGAAGACTTCTATTTTTATTTTACCATTTGATTTTTCATCAACGAGTTCAGCAAATTTGTTGGCAGCACGTCCTTTTGGTGTGTTTTCGGCTACAACATGGCTAAATTTAAAGACGATTTGGTCTTCTAGTCCTTCTTGTTCATCATCGTATGAGAGTGTATTTTGAGAAAAATAACCCTGATATTTAATAAATAAAGCGCTTGCAATTAAAGTGATGAAAAGGAGTATAAAAGTAGCTGCTTTTTTCATCTTAGTTCTCCTTTTGAGGTTGTTATTGTAAGCATATCGAGAAGATTTCTATTCGTAAAGATGCTTTTTGAGGAAAGGAGGGCCAGAAGTGAGGAAATTACCAATCCGTTGGAAAATTACGATTCTTTCTTATGCAGTAGTTATATTTTCGCTCATGATTAGTGGAGGGGTTATAATCGCAAATATTCAACAAAAAGAAGAGAAAGAATTAAGAATTAGATCTATGAATACAGCGCGAACGGTAGCAGAAATGTCAGATGTAAAGAGGGCTCTTCAAGAAGTAAATGGATGGGTTACATTAAATCCTGTTATTGAAAAGATTAGAGTAATTAATGAAACAGATTATATTGTAGTTATGAATATGGAACGAGTTCGATATTCGCATCCTGTGAAAGAAATGATCGGGAAACCTTCAAAAGGAGCAGATGAAGAACCTGCATTTGCAGAACATATTTATTTTTCAAAAGCAAAGGGAGAAATAGGTACTGTAATTCGTGCGTTTATGCCTATTAAAGATCAAGACTTAAACCAAATCGGTGTTGTCGTTGTGGGAAACAAAATACCAAGCTTTTGGGGGATTATGGTTGAATTACGAGGAGAAATTCTTTTTATAGTCATATTAACTTTAATATTTGGATTAATAGGTTCATTAATGCTCGCTAATCATATAAAAAAACAAATGTTTCAGTTAGAGCCATATGAAATTAAACGGATACTTGAAGAAAGGACAGCAACCTTCCATTCCATGAATGAGGGTGTGATTGCGATTGATAATCAAGAAATTATTACGGTTTTCAACGAGAAAGCAAAGCAAGTTTTTCATGTAGATGGAGATGTTGTAGGAAAGCCTATTCGTAAAGTATTACAGGATACAAGGCTTCCAGAAATCGTGGAGAAAAATCAGGCAGTATACAATGAAGAGATAAAAGTCAGCGGACAGGTTATTTTAAGTAATCGTATCCCTATTAAGAAGGGGAAGGAATTAATTGGAGCTGTGGCAATTTTCCAAGATCGTACCGAAGTAACAAAGCTTGCGGAAGAATTAACTGGAGTGAAGAACTTTGTAGAGGCATTGCGTGTGCAAAGTCATGAGCATATGAATAAGCTTCATACAATAGCAGGTTTAATTCAGCTCGGTAAAGCTGATAAGGCATTACAACTTGCATATAACACTTCAGAAGAACAGGAAAATGCAACAAATTTTTTAAATGAGACAATTAAAAATGATGCCGTTGCAGGTCTGCTTTTAAGTAAAGTTAGTAGAGGAAAAGAGCTTGGAATTCAAGTGGTCATTGATCAAAATAGTTATTTGGAGGCTTTTCCATACCAATTAGATCAACACGATTTCGTTGTATTATTAGGAAATTTAATAGAAAATGCATTCGGATCATTTGAAAAAATTGAGGCCGCGAATAAAAGAATTGATATTAGTATTGAGCAGTCAGAGGACGTATGTGCGATATTAATTGAAGATAATGGCTGCGGAATAAAAGAAGAGCATTTACCAAGGGTATATGAGAAAGGGTTTACTGTGAATAAGCGTAGCGGGACAGGGTATGGTCTTTTTCTAGTAAAACAAATTGTTGAAAAGGGAAGAGGAGAAATTAGGATTTCATCTTTTCAAGATGAAGGAACTTCTTTTATCATTACTTTTCCAATGGAGATGGAGGCGGAATTGTATGGCATGTAAAGAGGAATTTAAAGTAGTGTTGATAGAAGATGATCCAATGGTTCAGGAAGTGAATAAAGAATTTATAAGAAGTGTAGAAGGGTTTCAAGTAATAGCTGTTGCAAGCGATGGTGAGGAGGGGATTCGTTTTGTCAAAAAAATGAATCCAGATCTTGTTATTTTGGATATCTTTATGCCTAAAAAGGATGGTATTAAAGTACTGCAGGAATTTCGAAAGCAAGAATTAGAAACGGATGTAATTGTTGTTTCTGCTGCTAAAGATAGGGAAACAATTAAACTCATGCTTCAAAATGGAGCTCTAGACTATATCATTAAGCCTTTTAAGCTGTATCGTATTCAGCAAGCATTAGAGAAGTACCGCCAATATAGAACGAGTTTGAGAGATTCTGGGGTTATTTCGCAGGAGCAACTAGATTTATTACTATATTCTGGGCGTTCTGAGAAAACTGTGAGCAATTTGCCAAAAGGCTTGAACGAATTTACATTAAATGAAATTGTAACGTATGTAAAAAAGCAAGAAGAACCTCGTTCTGCCGAAGAAGTGGCACGTGCAATTGGGATAGCTAGAGTTACGGCCCGGCGTTACTTAGATTATTTAGAAAAAAGCGGCGTAATTCATTTGGCAGTTCAATATGGTGGAGTTGGAAGACCAATTAATCGTTATGTGTTTCATGAAATGAAAAACTAAGACCAAAATGAACAAAATATTCGTTATGACCATAAACTTCTCTCTTTTTAATGTAAACGCTATCATTATGTTAGAAACAAAGGGGTAGAAAAGCTTATAAAATTAGAGGAGGGAGAAGAAAAGTGAAACGACTCTTTAAAAATTTAACTTTTCAAGTATTAACGGCTATTGTGCTTGGTGTGTTAGTTGGATTACTTTGGCCAAGTGTCGGTAAACAAATGAAGCCATTAGGCGATACATTTATCAATGCTGTAAAAATGGTAATTGCACCGATTATTTTCTTAACAATTGTACTTGGTATTGCCAAAATGGGAGATATGAAAAAGGTTGGTAAGGTTGGTGGAAAAGCTCTTATTTATTTTGAAGTGGTGACGACATTTGCACTTATTGTTGGTTTAATTGTTGTAAATATTATGAAGCCAGGTGAAGGTCTTAATTTTAATGAGCTTGCAAAAGGGGACGTATCAAAATATACACAAGGCGGAGGACATGGAATTAACTGGATTGATTTTGTAACTCATATCGTGCCTTCTAATATGGTTGATGCGTTTGCAAAGGGTGATATTTTACAAGTATTATTCTTTTCGATTTTATTTGGTATAGGGCTAGCGGCTCTTGGAGAAAAAGGAAAGTCAGTGATTGATTTCTTAGACAAACTTTCACACGTATTCTTTAACATTATTGGCTATGTAATGAAAGCTGCACCGATCGGGGCATTTGGTGCTATGGCATATACAATCGGTTACTTTGGACTTGCTTCGCTTGTGCCACTTGGAAAATTAATGATGTCAGTATATATAACGATGTTCCTATTCGTTTTTGTTGTTTTAAATATTATTTGTAAGATATATGGATTTAGTTTATGGAATTATTTAAAGTTTATTCGGGATGAAATATTAATTGTATTAGGAACAAGTTCTTCTGAATCTGTACTGCCAAGAATGATGAATAAGATGGAGCAATATGGATGTTCAAAATCCGTTGTTGGTCTCGTTATTCCAACAGGTTATTCCTTCAATCTTGATGGTACGTCTATTTATTTATCCATGTCAGTTGTCTTTTTAGCACAAGTATTTGGTATCGATTTAACAATTGGGCAGCAAGTTACAATTATTTTAGTGCTTATGTTAACGTCTAAGGGAGCTGCAGGTGTGACAGGAAGTGGATTTATTGTATTAGCGTCTACTTTATCAGCATTAAAGGTTATTCCTTTGGAAGGATTAGCATTACTTCTTGGAGTAGATCGCTTCATGAGTGAAGGCAGAGCTATTGTAAACTTAATTGGAAACGGGATCGCTACGATGATTGTTGCAAAGAGTGAAAACGAATTTGATGAAGCAAAATATGCAGAAGCAGTTTCTGGTATGAAAGTGTTGAAAGAGACGAAGAAAGCTGTATAGTGCATAAGCAGTAGAAATGATCGTTTGTTTTAAAAGGAATGAAGAATATAAGGGGAAAAGGAACTATCCACTATAATAGGTGGATAGTTTTTTAAAAATTAGTTTATCCCGCTATTTTGGGACAGTAAGACCCCCACTGGCGGAAGTTTCATTTTATTGAATCCATTGCATAATGGTTTCTTTCCCCAGCTATCCGTTTTTGGATAAAGTTAATGGTATCCGTTGCAATTCTTTTGCGATTAAGGACAATTCCAGCATGTCCGCCATTATATACATGTCGTGTAGGTTTTCCCCAGGACTGCCATAAGTAATCAGTGTCTTCGATATGGACATACTGATCGTTTTTGGCGGAAATTAACAGGATGTTGTCTTTATTCATTACTGGAACCGTTTGGTTAGGTTCTGTAATTCTCCAATACTGTATTAAATCATTATAAGTAATTCCGTGTTCTTGTAAGTCTGCTTTAATATATTTCCCAGGCTTTGTATTCCAAATGGAATAAGAAAGACGATTGGCATAAAAAATAGAAGCTAGTACATCAATTTGAGATTCAACTAAAGCCATTAAATTTGTAATGAATCCACCTAGGCTAATACCGACTAAAATTACCGGTCCTTGTTTGTTTTTCTTAATCCATTGTATTAATCCTCTTAAATCAGCTACAGCTTGCTGAGATGATTGGACTGTTCGCTCAATGTTGGCGCTAATCATGTATTCTCCGCTATATAGTGAACATTCTGGCTTTCTTTCGAAGTGATATGGTAGCGTAAAATAATACATATTCCATTTCAAATTCATTATTTGATCATGAAATATTTTTTTTACTCTTTCATTTGAATCCATTCTCCAACCATGAACAAAAATAATGTTAGGTGAGGCATCATTTTGGTGTAAAAAAGCCTCTCCAGTCACAATATCATTACATGAAATACCAGATTGAATTGAGCTTTTATATTCAAATTTACCGATGTTATAATTTTGATTATTGAAATCTTTTATTTTAAATTGAATATTGATTGAATTGGTTTTATAAAACTCTTGGATGTCTTTCGTTTCTAAAACTTTACTAGGAAGAGAAGAAAATTGAAATTCTTTGCTGCGTTTCTTATGCAAACCATATAAGGCATATAAGTCTATTGCTTTCGAAAAGAACAAAATGTCATACCCCCCAATTGTATAAAATAGCATATTGTATGATTTTACAATTTTTAAATTAAAAGGAATAGATTACCTTGCTTTTATGACTGAATATTCTATATCATTTTTTTGTGTAAGGATGTTCAAACTTTCTTTTTAAAGGTAGTAGTCGTGTAGGTTTTTAGTATAAGTAATGTAGATAAGGTGACAATATTGTGAAAAGAATATCGTCATAGGTACAAAAGAAAGCAGAAACGTGTAATTTTCTACTCATTGTCGATATAATATATAGAAGAAATACAGTGGATAAAAGGAGTAGTTTGAAATGAAACAAAAAGCTTGGGGTGCGATTCTGCTTAGTAGTGCATTACTATTAACAGGGTGTACTAGTAATAAAGAAGTAAAAAAAGAAACGAAAGAAAACTTAGAACAGATAGATCAAAAAGATCAAAAGGCAGACAATCCGGAAGATGTGAAAGTGTATAATTCCGTACATAGTCAATATGAGAAAAAAATTGATGACGAATTAAATCAGGCTATGGAGCTTTGGAAAGAAGCTAAAGAAGGATCTGCAAGCACATTAAAATCTCCGAAGTTTAAAGAAGACGTACAAAAGGTAACAGAAAATACGTTAGCAGATATTGAGAATGTGCGTAAAGAAATTCGGGTTCCAAAATCAAAAGAAAGTGAAAACGCCTTGTATGTAGGTTTTTTAGATGAAACAGAACAGGCGATGAAAAAATTAGCGCAATTAGCGAAAGAAGAAAATTCTGCATTAATTCGTGATGTTGAAGTACATTTTTCTACAGCAGTTAATTATTATGATCGTTTTAAAAAAGAAGAGCAGGGAGCGAAATAACTTTGTTTACAAACAAAGTTATATTTTGCACTTAACGACTATAAAACCCGCACCTCAAGATTTTAAGAAATCGAAGATAGGTGGGGGTTTTTTGTTGTTTTGTAAATAAATTTTAAGATAGAGGAATATTTGACATTCTTTGCATATATTATTATCATTATTGATAATAATAATAAATTTTAAAGGGGTTGAACGAAATGATTGTTGTAACAACGGAAAGTGTGCCAGGTTACGAAGTAAAAAAGACGTTAGGAACTGTGTTTGGATTAACGGTACGGGCAAGAGGCTTAGGAAAAGATATTATGGCTGCATTCAAAGGTTTATTTGGCGGAGAGATTTCACAGTATACAGAAATGCTTGAGGATGCAAGAAAATATGCGTTAGATCGTATGATTGAAAATGCTGCAGCGATGGGAGCGAATGCAATTATTATGGTTCGTTTTGATTCAGGCAGTCTTAGTCATAATATGAGTGAAATTGTAGCATATGGTACAGCTGTTATTGTAGAAACGGTTGAATAGTATGTGGAAAGGCATTTTCATATATTTCTGTGTACAGGTGATTATTTTTCTTATTATTTTAATGATTGCTAAAAGAAAAGATAAAAGATTACAAGATAATCATGGCACAGAAGTACCAAATGGGTATTTGTTTACAGGGGAAATATATTTTGATCCAATTACGAGAGAGAAATATGAAGTATACTATAACGAAATGAACGGAAAAAGGTTTCATAAAAAATGTTAGTTTATTGTTATATGGAATCAGTAGAAATAACTTTCACTATATAAAAGCAGCTCTTTTAGACGGAAGCTAAAAGAGCTGCTTTGCTTTTGTTTACCTTATTAACGTGCAGTAACTCCTCAGATTAAGATTTAAGGGAAATGAAGAGTATATAGGAGTAACCGCCCGTAAAAGCCTGATTGGTTTAACTAACCTTCTGGGAAAAAACCGTTCCCAGAAGGAAGTTTCACTTTATTTTGGCATTTTATATTCTTTTTTCGTTCCATCTGTAAAGACAACTTTTAAGTCGAATTTTTGATAATCTTTATCGAGTTGGAATACATCTACTACTTGATCAACGACATCTTGGTCTTTTGTGTCCTTATCGAATTTAAGCTGTTGTAAGAGTGGAGCCAATTTATTCATTGCTTCATCTCCAGCCAACCTTTCATTTGTTTTACTATCGTCTACTTTTGCTTCTGGTTTGTCAGTTGCTTTTTTCTGTTTATATTCTGCTTCGTAGTCTTTCTTTGTATCTTGATAAGTTGCCTTTAAATTGAATTCATTAAAACTTAACTTTAAATCTTGATTTACTGCATCTTTTGTTCCTTCTGTCGTTTTCTTATTAGTAGTTGTATCCTGTTTTGTTGTTGTACATCCTGTCATTGCAGGTACTAGCATGAATGCTAAAAGGATTGAAAATAAGATTCTCATGTTGTATGCCTCCTTATTATTTTTCAATAAAAGTTTTTCCATTTTTTATATTTTTATGTAAGAAAAAGTAATGATTTTTTACAATAAGGAGATGAAGCATAAAGAAAAAGGTATCCTGTGAGGGGATACCTTTTTTATTGATAGTTTTATTCCGCATTAACGGGCAGTAAGATCCCCACCTCAAGATGCAGAGAGAACTAAGAAGATAGGTGGGGGATAACTGCCCGTAAAAGCCCAATTGGTTCAACTAATCATCAGTGGGGGATGAAAAGCCCTCCACTGATGGAAGTTTCACTTTATCAAAGCGAAAAGGTATCAAACATGTGCTTGATGACCTTATACATTAAAAATTAAAGTTATCTGGATCAGGACCAACACGGTGATTCTCATTCAGAGATTGAATTGCTTTCATATCTTCAGCAGTTAATTCAAAGTCAAAGATATCTGCATTTTCAATAATACGATGCTCCTTTACGGATTTTGGAATCGTAACAACCTCATTTTGCAAATCCCAACGCAGGATTACTTGGGCAGTAGATTTATTATACTTTGCTGCAATTTCTTGTAAAGTTGGATGATTAAGAAGCTGACCTTGCATTAATGGTGACCATGCTTCTAATTGAATGCCATGCTCTTTACAAAAAGTATGCAGTTCTTCTTGAGTTAAGCGTGGGTGATATTCTACTTGGTTAATCATTGGTCTAATTTCCGCATCTTCTAGTACGTCTTGTAAATGGTGGACTTGGAAGTTACTAACACCAATAGAACGAACACGACCGTCTTTATAAAGCTTTTCTAATGCTTTCCACGTCTCTTTATATTTACCTTTTACAGGCCAATGTACTAAGTATAAATCTAAGTACTCTAAGCCAAGCTTTTGTAGACTTGTTTCGAACGCTTGTAGTGTAGATTCATAGCCTTGGTCGCTATTCCATACTTTTGATGTAATGAATAGTTCTTCGCGTGGAATACCGGATTCTTGAATTGCTTGTCCAACACCTTCTTCATTTTTATATATAGCCGCTGTATCAATGCTACGGTATCCGTTTTTGATAGCTGCTTTTAC
The DNA here is from genome assembly GCF_002560985.1 of Bacillus sp. AFS018417. Lineage (NCBI taxonomy): Bacteria > Bacillati > Bacillota > Bacilli > Caryophanales > Bacillaceae > Bacillus > Bacillus sp. AFS018417. The sequence goes on along the minus strand of NZ_NTTM01000028.1, from coordinate 36,321 downwards.
AGAATCAATAACCTCTGAGCCGTCTTCTACTTTAAAGACACCTAAACCAAACCATGGCATTTTCACACCGTTATGTAAAGTTGTGCAATCTTGTAAGCTCGTTAATTTCATGTTAATTCCCCCTCGCTTTTTTATTTGTTGCTTCAATTGCTTGGTGAATGACCTTTGAGAAATTATACTCATATAAAACTTTTAAACCTTCTGCAGTTGAACCACCTGGCGTTGTCACTTGTTCACGCAGCATAGCTGGATCTTGTTCTTGTTCGAGCATAGCAGCAGAACCAGCAATCATTTGAATGACAAGATGTTTTGCTGTTGCTTCATTAATCCCATAACTTTTTGTTGCTTCAATTAGACCTTCAGCAAAGTGGTAAAGAAAGGCTGGTGCACTGCCAGTAACAGCAGTTAGTTGATGAATTTCTTCTTCTGTGCAGAGTTGTGATGTACCAATGCCTTTTAAAAGAAGTTGTAACGTTTCTTGCTGTTCTTCATTTACGGAATGTCCCATTGTATATAAGGAGATAGACTGTCCGATCGTCGCAGCTGTATTTGGCATAATCCAGGCAACTGGTGTACCTTGAGGAAGTTTTTCTTCTAAGTAAGATGGGCCAATTCCAGCAGCAACGGTCACTACAAACTGATGAGTTAGAAGAGGAGATAATTCCGCTAATAAATGTTCATGTGCAGCTGGTGGCATTGCTAAAACGATGGTATCCACAGTTTTGATGTACTGTTTCCAATCATTTGTGGTCGATACGCCATATCGTTGCTCTAATTGCTTGAGTTTTTCTGTATCGCTTCGATTAGATACAATAATTTCTTCGATGTATTCTTTACTTGTTTTAAGTAGACCAGTAAATATTGCTTCAGCCATACGGCCTGCACCAATAAATAAAATTCGTTGTTTTTTTTGCATATCCTTTAATCCTTCCTGTAGGAAATGTAGTAACAAAACGATAACATTGATGAAAGATAATTGTAAAAAGAAAAGACTTGTGTATAAAAAAATCCTAGTCTCAGAAAGTATCATTTCCGAAACTAGGATATATAATTAAGATTTTGTCATACCAAGAAGAACTGCACCGCCAATAATTAATGCACTACCAAGTGCGATAAATACCATTTGGCGTTTTGTTTTCTTTTCACCTAAGAAGATAATTGCACCAAATGTTGAGATAATGATCCCAGTTTGGGATAACGAGAAACTTGTTGCAACACCAACTTTTGGTTGAGAAAGGAATAAGAATAAGTTACCTGTACCCCATAATAAACCAGATAAGATATTACGAATTGCATATTTATTGAAAGGTTTATGTTTAGCTGTTAGTATAACGGCTCCAACAAACATACCAACTGCTTGAGGTAAAATAGCAGACCAACCATCAACGTTGTACCAACGAATAATGACTACATATACAAGGTAACCAAAAGTAGAAGTAATTAAAGTAACGATTCCTTTTTTTAGTTGTCCAGGTGGCTGTGCATTTTCTTTATCATCTAAAGAAGTAAAAACAACACCAATCACAATTAAAAGGATTGCAATCGTTCCCAGAATGATTGTAGTAGTAGTTGTCCATTCATGAAATGCGATAACCCCAAAGATAGTAGTAGCTACAAGCTGCATACCTGTTGAAATTGTAACAGTTGTTGAAACACCCATTTTTTCTACTGTTTTTAATTGATTAACTTGTCCTAAAGCCCAGAATAACCCTGAAACAAAGCCAACAATTAATATAGTTAAAGATAATGCAGGTGTTGTAAATGCATATATGATTGTAGCGAAGAATAGAGCGCCAATAGTCATACCAACTGTTTGGCTATATGCACCGCCGCCCATTTTTACACTTACTATTAAAATATTTCCCCATGCTAATGCAGGAAGAAGTGCTAATAAAATGTCCATTACAAGACTCCCTTCTTGTTATATCAATAAAATGTATTCCGTTCTAACAATCGGTAATTTCCTACTTAAGAAGTAGAGGATTACCGATTGTTAAAACATGACTCCACATCTATGAAGTAGTGCTGTGAATAAGAAGAGCACTATTATTATATAAATGCGTTTTCAATATAATTTATGCGTTTTCATTTATTCCTTTTTCGCACCTTCATATAATAACAGGAAAGTATCTCATTTAGAAAGTAAATTCAAATAGAATGTATATTTATATGAATGTGAAAAGTTTTAATATTTTATAAAGGTATAAAAAGGTAGAGAGATTCAGAGAGGAGTGAGGAAAATAGGTAGGGGATAACTGCTGGCATGCGCCCGATTGGTTCAACTAACCATCAGTGGGGATGAAAAACGCCCCCCACTGATGGAAGTTTTACTTTATCAGAGGCTATTTTATATGTGCACATGCTTGTTTTTCGTATTGTGTAAGCTGATCATTTTGAAAAACGGAAGTATGTTCATATACGCCATCTTCTTGTAAAACCGTGGGTAAAAATTTCTTCGTTAAAGAATTTACTCCTTGATTTTGTTCAGATAAAATCCAAGAAATATGTTTCCAGTCTAAAATACCTTCAGCTACTTTTTTAGGAGTGTGGTAAAGAATATGAGCTGGAAGGTTTGCTGTAAAAAGGTGTAATCCCTCGAAGTGTGTATTGTCAATTTTCCATGATAATGTTCCTCTATATGCAACTTCTTGCTTTGCTAAGGATAGACCTGTTTCTTCCTCAATCTCGCGTAAAATGCATGCGGTTGGTGTTTCAGTTTCTGTCATCTTACCGCCAACGCCATTCCAAAGGCCTTGCAGAGGTGCTTTCTGTCGATTGAGCATTAATATTTCATCATCTTTTCTTATAAAACAAAGTGTTTGATTGAACATGAAATCTCTCCTTTTCTTCTATAATTCTACAAGGAAATCGTATTTTCATCTCATTTCACGGGAAATAATCAAAAAACAGCAGCTTTGTCGAAAGCTGCTGTTAGGAAGATGCTATTCTTTTGTTTATAAGCTGAATGAGCAATAAAAAGATAAGTGACATACCGACAGTTGTGAGAACAAGTGCCCATGCAAGTGACATATTGCTTCCGTCAATTGCCATATAAATAGCTGTTGGAATCGTTTGTGTTTTACCGGGAATGTTTCCGGCAAACATAAGTGTTGCACCAAATTCTCCTAGAGCACGTACGAAACTTAAAATCATTCCGCTAAGTAGAGAAGGGAACGCAAGTGGTAATGTTACATGTAAGAACACTTGTATTTCATTTGCTCCGAGGTCTCTAGCTCCATCTTCAATTTGTTCATTAGCAATGATAAACCCTGTTTTTGCTGATTGGTACATAAGTGGAAATGCAACTACAGTTGAAGCGATAACAGCAGCCCAAGATGTGAACATAATAGATTGTTGAAACAAAGTTTCTATCCACTGACCAATTGGACTATTTTTTCCAAAGATGATAATAAGAAAAAATCCAATTACTGTAGGCGGGAGTACCATTGGCAATAGGAAAAATGTTTCTAATAAAATTTTATAGCGTTTTGACGAACGAGCTAAAACACGTCCAATTATCGTTCCGAACACCATCACGATTATAGTAGCAAGCGCAGCAACTTTTAGTGAAAGAATGATAGGTGACCAAAATGCATCAAATACCATAATGACTACTGCAGCACTGTAAAACCATATTTTTTAAAGATCGCTATAGCATCTTTAGACTGTAAATATTCATAAAAAGCAGTTGCTTCTTTTTTATGTTTCGTTGCTTTTATAATGCCTAGTGGATAGTGTATTGGTTCGTGTGAATTTGTTGGTGCTGTGTTCACGATGTTTACTTTCTTAGAAATAAGTGCATCTGTTTTATAAACAATTCCTGCATCAACGCTGCCTGTTTCTACGTATGTTAATACTTGGCGTACATCTTTTGTGTATACTATTTTATTTTGGAGATCGTTCCAAAGGTTTAAATGAGTAAGAGCATCTTTTGCGTATTTACCTGCCGGAACAGATTCAGGTGTACCTAATGCAATTTTCTTTACTTGATCTTCTTTTAATGATTGAAAATCTTTTATGTTACTATCTTTTGGGACAATTAATACTAACTCATTGCCGAGCAGATTTTTTCCTTCTTTTTGATCAATAATTCCTTTGCTTACAAGCGTTTCGAATTTGTCTTCTGCGGCCGAGAAAAATAGATCGGCAGGAGCTCCTTGTTCAATTTGTTGCTGAAGAGCGCCAGAACTTCCAAAGTTAAATGACAGCTTTACATTTGGTTCTTTCTTTTCATATTGTGTTTGAATGTCTTTTAGTGCATCTTGTAGACTAGCTGCAGCAGAAATAGTAAGTTCAACGTTTTCCTCTTTAGCAGTTGTTTTTTCTTGTTTATTTGTATTTGTACATCCCGTACTTATTACGAGAAGTAGCACGAATAAAATACTGCAAATAGAACGAAATATGCGTTTGTTCATCTTTATTTCTCCTTTCTTTCATCCCATTCCAATTATAACTAATTATATCTAATTATAAATAGTTATAATTAGATATGTTGTGATTTTTCTCACAATAGTAAAAATAAATAGAAGAAAAACTGTTATTTTTGTTACAATGAAGGCAGAAAGCGAGGAATCGGCTTATGGATCATCATTCCTACACAACGGAAGAAGTAGCGAAACGATTAAAAGTATCAAAATTAACAGTGTATGATTTGATAAAAAAAGGTGATTTGCCCTCTTATCGAGTTGGTAGGCAAATGCGTATTGATGCAAGTGATTTAGAGAGATATATTACAGAGATGAAAACAGGGAAGATACAAGCTGATTCATCATCTATACAGGTAATAAATCAAACAAACAAATCCGATTCTTGTATTATTAGCGGACAAGATTTGTCTCTAGATATGTTAACCAAACATCTAGAAAATCATTTGAAAGCTCCTAATATACTAAGGGCATATCAAGGGAGCTTAACAAGTTTAATTCAAATGTATCAAGGAAAAGGAGATATTGTGAGTCTCCATTTGTTCGATGGGGATACAGGAGAATACAACATTCCGTATGTGAAACGAATTTTAGTTGGACAACCTTGTATTGTTATTAATTTATTATCAAGAACATCCGGTTTTTATGTGCAAAAAGGAAATCCGAAACGTATAAAGACATTGCAGGATTTATGTGATGCATCCGTTCAATTTGTAAATAGGGAACGAGGATCTGGCATTCGTGTTCTTGTTGATGAACAATTGCGTATAAATGGAGTATCCAAAAAGAGTATTGTTGGGTATGACTGGGAAGAGTCAAACCATATTGGTGTTGCTTCTCAAGTAGCGAATGGAAAAGCCGATGTAGGGATAGGAGCAGAAAAGGTAGCACAAATTGTGAATATAGATTTTGTCCCACTTATACAAGAACGCTATGATTTAGTGATTTTAAAAACAGAAGAAAATACCGCGTTGATTGAAACAGTAAAAGAAGTATTACAGTCTCCTGAATTTCAAAATGAACTGCGTGCTATCGGTGGTTATGATATAAGTAAAACAGGTAAAATTATGTACGAAACAAATTAAAAAGAGCTGCTTGTATGATGACAAGCAGCCCTTTTCATTTATCCCGCTATTCGCGGGCAGTAAGACCCCCACCTCAAGATTGAGAGAGAAGCGAGGAAGATAAGTGGGAGCTAACTGCCCGTAAAAGTCCGATTGGTTCAACTAACCATCAGTGGGGAATGAAAAAATCCCCACCGATGGAAGTTTCACTTTATATAAAGGGGAACGGGGAACCTATAGAACATGTACAAGTACACACAATTGTTGAAAGAAGAGCTGCACCGCTTATAAGTCCAACGTAATATGAGGAGAAGTTACTGACGAATTAGCTTACGGTAGAACTATAGCTTTTGTAAGAATAATATTTTAAAATTTGTCACTTATTTTTATTACTAACTATTAATACTTAGTGTTATAATTAAAAATAAATACAGTTATAAAAATTGAATTGTAGAAGGGAACAGATCGAATGTATACATTCATTACAAAGCTGTTGAAATATATATTTAAAACATTTGGAAAAGTGGAAGTATATGAAAAAGAAAAATTACCGCAAGGCGGAGCGTATGTTGTAGCTTGTACGCATACAAGCTGGATGGATGTTGTAATGTTAGCAACGGGAATGTTACCAACGAAAATTCATTACATGGCGAAAAAAGAATTGTTTCAAAGTAAATTTGGGAATTGGTTTTTTAAGAATGTAAATGCCTTCCCGGTTGATCGTGAAAATCCAGGACCAAGCACACTGAAAATTCCATCTAGATTATTAAAAGAAGGAAAAGTTGTTGGGATATTTCCGAGCGGAACGAGAACAGCAGAAGCTGTCTCATTAAAAGCTGGCGCTGTTACAATTGCATTTCGTTCTAATGTTCCGTTAGTTCCAGCGGCATATGTTGGACCTAAAAATTTAAAAGAATTGTTTCGCGGAAAAAGAGCGCAGTTAATTTTTGGTGATCCGATTCAAGTGGAGCAATCATCACAGATGGATCGTAAAGAAGTGATGCAACTAATGACAGAAAAATTAAATGAGACGTTTGCACAGTTAAAAGAAAGACTGCAAGAAGATAAAAAAGCATAATGGAAATAGGAAAAGACGACCTGGCATAGAAGGTCGTCTTTTCAATTTTATCTATATAAGGGGAAAGGGGGACACAAATTTATACAAGGCTCATTGCGGCAGTATCATTACTGGTCCAATGTAGTAGAAACAGTTTTCGCTTCATCGTGATTGGGTGCTGCCTTGTTTCTGACTACATTGTACGAAATATGAGGAGTTATAACTATCGAATTAGCTTACAGCATGATTACATTTTTGTAAGGTACATGTAATGTAACTCGATAGTTGTAATGAATAGTATCACCTATAATAAAAGTAGAAAGAACGAAATATGTCTTTCTGTCTAAAGTAATAATGTGATGAAAAGGATTAACGACCAACTAACTGTAAGCCACATCTTAAAAGAGATGTGGCTATTTTTTTAAACCTTACAAAAATGTAAGATTAAAGTAAGCGAATTCGATGGCACTTTTGTCATATTTCACTCATAATACAAATAGACATAGAAGTTAGGGAGATTATAGAAGGGAGACAAGTGGGATGCAAAAAGAAGAAATGGCTAAATTTCCATTTGTAGAATGTTTTAGCTACTTTGGTGTTGCGATTGTATGTATTGGGATTTTTGACGTGATTACAAATTTAATTGTTTAATAAATAGACGAACAAGAAGGAGAGCCTTCTTGTTTTTTTATTTTATATACATTTTAGAAAGTCATATTACAATGAAAGAAAGAGGTGATAGAAGTGAGATGGATTGATAGTCATATACATTTGGATCAATATAAAAAAGAAGAGCAATTACAGTTAATTGAAGATATACAAAAGGTGAAGGAAATAGCAGGAATGATTGCTGTGTCGAAGAATTATCATTCTTGTCAACGAACGTTGGAGCTAGCGAAGAATTATCCGTCTATATATCCAGCACTTGGATTTCATCCCGAGCAAGACATTGATTTTGAACAATGCGAAAAAATTTATCAACTGATTGAAAAAGAAGCACATCACATTGTTGCGATCGGAGAAGTTGGTTTGCCTTATTATTTACGGCAAGAGAATCCCAAGTTGTGGTTGAAACCATATATTGAAATACTAGAAAGATTCGTATACTTGGCCCAAAAACATGATTTGCCAATTGTACTGCACGCTGTATATGATGACGCAGAAGTTGTTTGTGATTTACTTGAATCTTATCAAATACGCCGAGCTCACTTTCATTGGTTCAAGGGAAGTCAACAAACGATGGAGAGAATGATAGGGAATGGGTATTACATTTCTATTACACCTGACATTGTATATAAAGAAAAAATCAAGGATATTGCTGCTTTTTATCCGTTATCGCACCTTATGGTAGAAACGGATGGACCGTGGAAATTTAATGATGAAATGACACATCCATATATGATTTTACAAGTGTTAAAGAGTATGAGTGAAATAAAAGGACTATCACTTGAAGATACAGCGGAAACTATTTATAAAAACACAGTTCAGTTTTATAAAATGTAATAGAAAAGATTCAGGGTTTCCCTGAATCTTTTCTATTACTTAAATCTTTTGTCACGCCTGATTAATAACCAGAAGATAAGAGCTATACATCCGATAATGATAAAAAATCCGTATTTTTTCAATAAATCTACAAAATGATTTTCGGTAAATGGCTTATTCACATGAAGACCATGTTGGTTCCGCATTAACGGGCAGTAAGACCCCATCTCAAGATTTAGAGAGAATCGAAGAAGATAGGTGGGGGATAACTGCCCGTAAAAGCCCGATTGGTTCAACTAACCCTCAGTGGGGGATGAAGCCCCCACTAAGGGAAGTTTTACTTTATCAGAAGTAATCTCGATATCGTTCATTTTGACTTCTCCTATTCTATTTATATTGAGTGAAATAATAGTGAATGTAATTCTATAAATGGTATGTGATTTAAGTTAGTTTCAATGATTGATAGAGAAATGTTACATTTTCATGTATGTTTAATATCTTTTGCATCACAAAATCAGACTTAAGAAGGATGGTGATGTAGAATATTCTTGGTATGATAGAAATGAAGCAATTGTATATGTGTAAGGCTGAAAGGCGACAAATTTCAGCGAAAGAAGAGGTAAGATACGTGAAGAAGTTCTTTGTAGGGTTCTTAATTGTAGTGGGAATATATACGTTTTTTCGGGGCGAATCAGAAGGAATGGACAGAGTTATAAATTCAACAAGTTATGTTGATTCAGAAGAAGCAAAACAGATGAAACAAATTATTAGCGAAGAGGCTGAGAAATATAATCTTCCAGAATGGATACCTCTTACAATTGCCGAGCATGAGAGTCGTCTAAATCCAAGAGCCGTTGGAGATCATGGAACATCATTTGGGCTATTTCAATTGCATCGGGGTGGTGGAATTGCTCCTGAGAATGTAACAGATGAGCAATTAAAAGATCCGCGAATAAATGCTCAAATTGCCATGCCTCATTTGGCAAAAGGGTATAAAAGAGGTGTAGAGAAAGGTTTAACAGAATTTGAGTTACTAAAATATATAGCAAACACATCCGGCTGGCCTGGTAATCTTGGAACGGAGTGGACGGATAAAAATATGAATTACAATATCGGGTTAGAGAATGCGTATTATAAAAATAAAGGTGTTATGAAAGAGTAGGTTGTATGATGACCTACTCTATTTTTCTATGAAATATGTCCTTAACTGTTCTTTTACTCCTTGTAATTGTGTAGAAACTTGAGGGATGTTATATCCAACGTATAGTGGTGAAACGACAAATCGGGGAACAATTTTACATATAATTTTTCCATCTAAGCTATAAAAGAACATGTTATAACTATTACACCGTTTATGAAAATCGTGTAATACGTAGCGTACCGTTTTTTGAATATAATCTGCCATCATATCAATTAGATTCGTATTTTCTATTATAATGTTAAATTCTGTAAAACCGATAATTGGATGAGTAGAAATATTCAACTCGATTCCGTGTTCTTTGTTTACAATGACTCCTTTGAAATGTTCGGTTTTTACATTTTGTCGATAGTCGACATGTTCCATACCAATAATTTGCATATGTGCATGGTGGATTGTTCCCCCTGATAGCGTTCCATGGTTTTTATATAAAATGACAGATTGGAATTTTTCGCTTTCTTCTAATGATAACCAGTGCTTAACTGAAAATCGTATAAGCTTTCGCATATGCTTTTGTGTATAGGTGGCAATATGATCGTGACAATTATCAGTTTCGATAATGACTGTTTGTAATGTATTTTGTAATGTCGGATATTTATTTTTTAGCCAAATAATTGTTTCATCCGTTTCTAAAATATTGCTTAGTTGTGTTTGATCGCAAAATGGGCAGGCTGTTTCTTTATTTTGCATGCTGTTTGGCTTTTGTTGTCCAATCTGATTTAAAAAGAATAGCTGTTGTTGTGTCTCCATTTTTCTCCCCCTGTAACCGTATGTATATGAAAAATTATCCTATATTTGGCGTATCGTTAATGAATATTTGAAAAGGGTCTGTGTATTTTGTTGGTGTAAATTCAATAATTTCATAACGAGCAATGTTATGAATATAAAAAGGATCTTCTGCAATAATTGTTTCTATCTCTTGTTCAGATACAGCATTCATTAAAATGATTCCACCAACGCGAGGGTTACGGCGCCCTGAAAATATAAACTTGTTTAGGTCGTAGTATTTATCTAGAAATTGAATATGCTCCTACAGATAATGTTCTACAACCTCAAGTGGTTGGATATAATTTACCATTGTTAAAAACATATTTCTCCCCCTATTTGCCATATTCCAACTAGTACATATTCGTGAAAAGTCATTTTAAATCCTTTATAGTGGGATTAGGGAAAAATTAGAAAATAGAGTTATCATATGAAAGAAGAAAGAAATGTATCGTTTCCAATAAAATGATGTTTGTCATCGCATATCGCTTATCGACAATACTACAAGCAGATCAAATTCTTGTAGTAGAGGATGGGTATATTACAGGTGAAGGTACGCATGAGGAACTGATGGAGAAGCACGCATATTATAAAAAAATTGTATAACAGCAATTTGCGGTAGAGCAAAACAAAGACGAGATACCCTGCCTAATTTAGGATATCTCGTCTTTATTTTTTTCGCCGTCTTTTTCATGAATTGTTAATTTCATCAACAATTGGTTTTGCATCAACTAAAATTTGAATAACAGTTTTTACAATATCTATCATGTGCTATGCCTCCTTTTATTTTTGAACCACAGCTGTCTTTTATGTATGAATGTGTCTATTTACATTATTTTCAGAAAAATGACTATCCAAACGTATTTTAGGAGAGTATAATAAAATGGTAAGTATAAAATTCCGTACGAAAGAGGTGAAAGAGATGAATCGTTCTATAGTTGTACGCACGCAATTTTTAGATTTTATCTACATTTGTCGTGCAATTTTTCATCGTGTAGTTGCTAACGGGATACGTATGCCCTTTTTTAGCAATTTCATAACAACTATTGAACGATAGAGGTCTCTTCACCCATTTTATAGAAACGTGTGAAAAGGGAACTATGGTGGTTCCCTTTTCTATTTTGAAATAAAAGCCGTGGGTAAGGTTCTTTACTCATGGCTTTTTTACGTTGAAAGGAGTACGGAAAAGATGATGATTTGTAGTGTAAACAATATAGCGAAGACATTTGGTGGAAATATTATATTTGAAAATATATCGTTTGAGATAAAGGAAGGCGACCGCATTGGTTTAGTTGGTCGTAACGGCAGTGGTAAAACAACAATTTTTCAACTGTTAACGGGAATTGAACATGTGGATGGCGGTGCGATCCATATGAAGAAAGGTACGCGTATTGGTCATGTTGCTCAAATTCCGAAGTTTACTGAAGGAATGACTGTATATGATGTATTAAGCTCTGCATTTACGAAAGAGCAAGCATTAGAAAAGAAAATGCGTGAACTTGAACAGAAGATGGCCATAAACGTTACGGAAAAAATGATGACAGAGTACGGAGAAATACAGGAGCAGTTTTCCTTTTTAGGTGGTTATGAAATCGAAGCGAATATCATGAAAGTCGCTAATGGACTGCAAATAACAGAATTATTTCCGCGAAGTTTTATAGAGCTAAGCGGTGGTGAACAGACGAAAGTGAGCTTAGCTTATATGCTCCTTAAGAAGCCAGACTTACTATTTCTCGATGAACCGACAAATCATTTAGATTTATTCGCGGTGGAATGGCTTGAGCAATTTTTAAAGGAATACAATGGGACAGTCGTTGTGATTTCACATGATCGTTATTTCTTGGATGAGGTCGTAACGAAGATTTTTGATTTAGAAGATGGGGAATTGCATGTATATCATAAGAACTATTCACAGTTTGTAAAGGAGAAAGAAGAAAGATTACTGCAAGAGTTCCAAGCGTATCAAGAGCAGCAAAAGAAAATAAAGAAAATGAAAGAGGCAATTAAAAGACTTAGGGAGTGGGCTAACCAAGCGAATCCGCCTAATGAAGGATTGCATAAACGCGCCCGCAATATGGAACGTGCTTTAGAGCGTATGGAAAAATTGAAGAAGCCTGTCTTAGAGCATAAGCAAATGGGGCTTCAGTTTGAAGGACAAGAACGCAGCGGGAAAGATGTTGTTATCATGAAAGAAGTTGGAAAGAATTTTGGTGAACGCATCTTATTTCAAAATGTAGAATTACATGTTCGTTTTCAAGAGCGCGTTGCGATTGTTGGACGTAACGGTACAGGAAAGACAACATTATTGAATTTATTACTACAAGAAATGAATCCAGATGTAGGTGAAATTCGTATTGGGAGTGGAGTAAAGCTCGGCTATTTGTCTCAACATATGATCGTTAACGGTAAACAAACGGTATTAGAAATGTTCAGAGAACAGGTAGCAGTAACAGAAGGAGAAGCCCGCCATATACTTGCTCGCTTTCTATTCTACGGACCAGCTGTATTTAAAAAGGTGAATCAATTAAGCGGGGGCGAGCGAATGCGTTTAAGATTGGCACAGCTCATGCATCAAGATATTAATTTTCTTGTACTCGATGAACCGACAAACCATCTCGATATTGAATCGAGAGAAGTATTAGAAGAAGCGCTTGAACAGTATAATGGAACTATTCTGGCTGTATCCCATGACCGTTATTTCTTAAATAAATTGTTTGCGAAAACGTATTGGATTGATAATCAAACAGTGTATGGATTTGCTGGGAATTATGCTTGGGCACGCGAGAAGTGGCAAGAGAGCAGAGAAAAAGAACAACAAACTGTTGTACAAAAGGAAAAAATAGTAGCTGTGTCAAAACAAATACCTATAGATAAAGACATTATAAATTTGGAAGAACAGCTTATGAATGTGGAGCAAAGTATATACGAGTTAGAATGCAAAATGGCTGAAACTAAAAATGTTTTAGAATTGGAGAAACTATATAAAGAAAAAGAGCAAAAAGAGTTGTTAAGAACAAAATTATATGAGGATTTAGAGAATAGTATGGATATGAAGAATTAAAAAGCTGGTGTAGGATATATTGGCGTGTTACTTCTGTTTGCTGGTATCTTCTTTATCATCGGTTTAACAAGAATACGTTATGATTGAACAAAAAGAAAGCAGAATTTACAGCCTTGCGCGCTGAATTCTGCTTTCTTTTTCTTTTTCTTCTGATGGCCCAAGTGAAATGATAATAGCAATCCCGAACATGAAGAGAAACACTAAAAAGAGGACGAGTGTCGGGAAGAAAGGAAATAAGAGTAATGCTCCTAATATAACGAGCATTAAACAAATATAGTTCAAAACATCTAGGAATAACTTGTCCATGTTTTCTCTCCTTTATTAAGAAACTGTTATTATCGTATGCTGGATCTATCGATAATAGAATAATTTTTTAAGTAGGATTCTTGTATGTTGGTAAAAACCATATATTATGAGAAAAGGAGAAACCAATTTAATGGTTTCTCCTTTTCTATTATCTTTGTTGCGCTTTTTGTAAAATGTATTGCTCGATTGCATAAGCTACGCCATTTTCATCGTTTGTCGCTGTTACAATGTCACATAGTTGTTTGACATCGTGTTCTGCATTTCCCATTGCTATTGATAAACCTGCCACCTCTAACATTGGGACATCATTAAAGTTATCTCCAATGGCAACAGTATCTTGTAAAGGAATATGAAAATGTTTTGCCATTTCTTGTAATCCATTGCCTTTATGACCATGTTTGTCCATAATCTCTAAGTTTGTTGGAGCGGAAGCTGTCACCATAATTGCCGCATCTTTCTCTAAAGATTGTAGCAATTGTACACGCTTCTCTTTGTTGAATGTAAGGATAAAAAACTTTGAAATTTCAATGGTTGAGTCGGATACCACATCTTCAATACTTTGAAAAGTTGTAATTAAATTAGCTTTTAGTTGCTTCTCGCTAATTCGCTCAATTTCTTCAATTGTAACATCAAGGGAATCTTTGTTTAGTTGAAAAGCTTTTGTTACTTGTTCTTTCCAATTATACGGTGCATATACACCCTTATTTGTATAGAGCTTATACGGAAATCCCCCAGCTTCGAGCTGTTTTGCAACTTCATATACTTTTTCTTTTTGCAAAGTGCGCGAATGAATTACTTTTCCATCAGCGTATACTACTGCTCCATTACTAGCTCCTAGTGGAAGAGACAAGCGGTATTGCTCAAGCAGTTTTAAAATATCTTCTTTTGCTCTACCAGAACAAATCATAACGATATGTCCTGCTTCTTCAGCGTTGCGTATTGCCTCTAAATTTTCCTTGGAGATTTCTAGATTAGATGATAAGAGCGTACCATCCATATCAAGTGCGATTAATTTCAAGCTGATCACCTCTTTGTTTCAATCATACTAAATTAAATGTTATATCGAAACTGTTACATTAATGTTACACAGATATACTCGCTTATTTTAACTACTTAATATGCTTGAGAAGGTAAAAATGTGAGAGGTATCTTCTCCCCACGCTTTATACTTGTTAAAAAAAACATAATAATTTTATACGAACTATTGCTTAAGTAAAAAAGTTATGTTACAGTAATGTTACAAACGTTACATTATATAATCCAATATGACATTAAGTTAAAAACTATAAATAAATTATTTCTTGGGAATTTAATATAAAGATTTATAAAAAGGAGAATGAGAGCAATGGAAACTAAAGAAGTATTACAATTAACAAAAATGGATTTACTAGGATCAGCAGGAGTAGCAACAGCATTAACAGCGCTTATCGTATTTCTTTCAAGCGTTTTAGCATAATTCATAGTAATTTTTGTACATAGTAGAGCGGAAAACTATTACAAAGTGCAAATTATATATAGAAATCTATAAAAAGGAGAATGAGAGTAATGGAAACTAAAGAAGTATTACAATTAACAAAAATGGATTTACTAGGATCAGCAGGAGTGGCAACAGCATTAACAGCGCTTATTGTATTTCTTTCAAGCGTTTTAGTATAATTCATAGTAATTTTTGTACATAGTAGGGCGGAAAACTATTACAAAATGAAAGTTACATACAGAAATCTATTAAAGGGAGCATGAGAATAATGGAAACTAAAGAAGTATTACAAT
The DNA here is from genome assembly GCF_002560985.1 of Bacillus sp. AFS018417. NCBI lineage: Bacteria > Bacillati > Bacillota > Bacilli > Caryophanales > Bacillaceae > Bacillus > Bacillus sp. AFS018417. The sequence continues at coordinate 21,194 of NZ_NTTM01000028.1, read as the reverse complement.
TAACAAAAATGGATTTACTAGGATCAGCAGGAGTGGCAACAGCATTAACAGCACTTATCATGTTTCTTTCAAGTGCTTTAGTATAATTTAAATTCTGTGTAAATTTGAACGTGAATGAAAAGAGGGACTTCGAAAAAACGGAGTCCCTCTTTGTGTTTTCGTTGAGTTATCAGTAAAGAGGAACTGATGGAAGTTTCACTTTATATAATATAAGGAGAGAAATAGAAAAAAGTCGAATTTTCTATGCAAGAAAAAGGGAGGTATTTGACAGAAAAAATAGAAAAATTAAAATTGACAAAAAATAATTGCGGTGCAATTTATTTTTTACTGATATTTGGAAGCGCTTGCGTTCTTTTAGGAGAAATATTTGGAAAATTATATTACAGGGAGATGAGGAAAATATGGAACAAAAGTCTATGGACACTTTAGCAGCACAAATGGAGGATTTTTTTCCAGTACGTGATGTGGATCATTTAGAATTTTATGTTGGTAATGCAAAACAAACGAGCTATTACCTTGCGAGAGCATTTGGTTTCCGTATAGCTGCATATTCCGGTTTAGAAACAGGAAACCGTGATAAAGTATCTTACGTACTTGTGCAAAAAAATATGCGTTTTGTTGTGTCAGGTGCTTTAAACACGAATAGCCGCATTGCTGAGTTTGTGAAACAGCACGGCGATGGTGTAAAAGATGTGGCACTTCTTGTAGAAGATGTAGAGAAAGCATATGCAGAAGCTGTAAAACGCGGTGCAGTTGCAATTGCTCCGCCAGAAGTGTTATCTGATGAACATGGAACAATTAAAAAGGCAGTTATTGGCACATATGGTGATACAATTCACACGCTTGTAGAGCGTAAAAATTATAAAGGTGCGTTTATGCCAGGATATGAACCACTAGAATCTACTACTCCTTTTGAAGAAACAGGACTAATTGCTGTTGATCATGTTGTTGGTAATGTTGAAAAAATGGAAGAATGGGTAAGTTATTATGAAAATGTAATGGGCTTTAAACAAATGATTCATTTTGACGATGATGATATTAGTACGGAATATTCTGCTTTAATGTCGAAAGTAATGACAAACGGAAGTCGTATTAAGTTTCCAATCAATGAACCAGCAGAAGGAAAAAGAAAATCACAAATCCAAGAGTATTTAGAGTTCTATAACGGAGCAGGCGTACAACATCTTGCGTTATTAACAAATGATATTGTAAAAACTGTTTCTGCGCTTCGTGCAAACGGCGTGGAATTTTTAGATACACCAGATACGTATTATGAAGAATTAACAGCACGTGTTGGTAAAATTGATGAGGAAATTGAAAAATTAAAAGAGCTGAAAATCCTTGTGGATCGTGATGAGGAAGGCTACTTATTACAAATTTTCACAAAGCCAATTGTGGATCGTCCAACTTTATTTATTGAGATTATTCAACGTAAAGGCTCAAGGGGATTTGGTGAAGGAAACTTTAAAGCATTATTTGAATCGATTGAAAGAGAGCAGGCACGCAGAGGAAATCTATAAAGTGAAACTTAGCAGTTCCAAATTGATAGTTAGTGGAATCAATCGGACTCGTATTGATAGTTATCTTCTTTGATTTCTCAGTAAATAGATAGGTATCAAGTTTTCCGTTGGAGCGGGATAACGGTTAGGAGAGATACTCCTTCCGCCCGCTGCTTTACTTTCAAAGCGAGGAGAGAAAACGATGAAGTTTATTACATTTCGTCTTCCTTCAGAAGAAATGAGAGCTGGTTGGCTTGAAGGTGACAAGGTTATTGATATGCATACAGCAAGTGGAGGGGTACTTCCTTCTACAATGATTTCTTTTTTAGAGAAATCAGATGAATATATGGAAATAGTTCGTAAGATTGGCACACCAACGAGCGGTGTTTATCATATTACGGATGTACAGCTTTGTGCACCTTTACCAAACCCAGGGAGTATTCGTGATTTTTATGCATTTGAACAACATGTAAAAACAGCGCGTGGTCGCCGTGGTTTAGATGTTGTTCCAGAGTGGTATGATATTCCGGTGTTTTATTTTACGAATCATCGTGCTGTTATTGGGCCGGAAGAAGCTATTTTGTGCCCAGGTGCAACAAAGAAACTTGACTATGAGTTAGAGATTGCTTGTGTCATTGGTAAAGAAGGTAAAAATATCTCGCGTGAACAAGCTCATGAATATATTTTTGGTTACTGCATTATGAATGATTGGAGCGCTAGAGATTTACAGGCGCATGAAATGAAAGTCGGGCTTGGACCAGCAAAAGGAAAAGACTTTGCTACCTCACTTGGGCCGTATATTGTGACGAAAGATGAGTTAGACGTATATCGAAGCGATGATCGTTATAATTTAGAAATGACAGCTCATATTAATGGAGAACAATGGTCAAAAGGTAATTTTCAAGATATCTATTATACGTTTGCTGAAATGATTGAACGAGCATCCCAAGATGTTACGTTGTACCCAGGAGATATACTTGGTTCTGGTACAGTTGGAAGCGGCTGTATTTTAGAGCTTGGAACAGAAAAATGGCTTAAAGCTGGTGATGTGGTAGAGTTAAAGATTACTAGCTTAGGAACATTGCGTAATACGGTAAAAGCAGAAAAGAAAGCGGGGGATGAGCATGTATTATCGTCGCATGGGGGAACTTCCTCGTAAACGACATGTACAATTTCGTAAACAAGACGGGTCGCTCTATCGTGAGCAAGTAATGGGAACGAAAGGTTTTTCTGGTACGCAATCTATTTTGTATCATCATTACATGCCAACTGAAGTCGGTCATGCTTCTTTAGCTCAATCGTGTCATATGCAGTATGAAGAAGACGTGGCGTTAGCGCATCGTCATTTTCGTACGAAAGAATATAGAAAAACAGGAGATGCCGTGAACGGAAGGAATTTTCTATTAGGAAATGAAGATCTAATAATCGGGGTTGTAAACCCGACGGAGAAAATGGACTATTTTTATCGCAATGGCGATGGAGATGAAATGCTATTCGTTCATTATGGATCTGGGAAAATTGAGACAATGTTCGGTACGATTCATTATCGAAAAGGAGATTATATTATCATTCCAATCGGTACGATTTACCGTGTAATCCCTGAAGTTGGAGAATCGAAATTCCTCGTTGTTGAAGCAAATAGTCAAATTACCACACCGCGTAATTATCGCAATGAGTATGGACAATTATTAGAACATAGTCCATTTTGTGAGCGTGATATTCGTGGTCCAGAGACGTTAGAAACGTATGATGAAAAAGGTGCCTTTGTTGTGATGACAAAGTCTAGAGGATATATGCATAAGCATGTTTTACAGCATCATCCGTTAGATGTTGTTGGATGGGATGGTCATTTATATCCATGGGTATTTAATATTGAGGATTTTGAGCCTATTACAGGGCGCATTCATCAGCCACCACCAGTACACCAAACATTTGAAGGGCATAACTTTGTCATTTGTTCATTTGTTCCGCGTCTATATGATTATCATCCAGAAGCAATCCCGGCGCCGTATTATCATAGTAATGTAAATAGTGATGAAGTGCTCTATTATGTGGAAGGGAATTTTATGAGCAGAAAAGGTGTAGAGGAAGGGTCTATCACGCTTCATCCAAGTGGAATCCCACATGGTCCGCACCCTGGAAAAACAGAAGCAAGTCTTGGTAAAAAAGAAACTATTGAACTAGCTGTTATGATTGATACATTCCGTCCGCTACGCGTGATAAAGCATGCACATGAGATGGAAGATGGACAATATATGTATAGTTGGCTAGAACAAGGCTCATATACTGTATAAGGTGAATGCCTATTATGTATGAAAAACAAAACAAGCACGCTCATTTATGAGCGTGCTTGTTTTAATAAAAGAATCGACATTATATAAAATACCAAAAATGTTTATAAAAAGATATAAAAATATAACCATATAACTATATAACCTCTTTGCATACAGTAGTATGGTAACTTACCACAATCTTTTGAAGGCTTAAAGAAGGTAGGGGAAGGATAAAGAAAATGTATAAAATCTCAATCTGTTTCGTACAAATTTTTTTATTCATGAAGAAATATGAATTTTCTGTTAAATTCGACAGAAGTTATTGACGAAAAAAGATGTAATAAGTACAATAAAAATAAATATTAAAATTTTCAGAAAATTATAAATGTTGAGGTGCAGAGTATGAAGCAAATCTTTCAAAAAAAGCCGCTGACACAATTGTTACAAGAAGGAAGTCAGAAAAAATTAGATCGAACATTAGGGGCATTAGACTTAACCTTGTTAGGGGTAGGAGCAATTGTCGGAACAGGGATCTTCGTGCTGACAGGGGTAGTTGCTGCGAAACATTCTGGGCCTGCCGTTATTTTATCGTTTGCATTAGCTGCACTAGCTTGTGCCTTTGCTGCCTTTTGTTATGCTGAATTTGCTTCCAGTGTACCGGTATCTGGTAGTGTGTATACGTATACGTATGCAACGATGGGAGAGGTATTTGCCTTCTTAATTGGATGGGATTTAATGCTTGAATACTTATTAGCGACATCAGCTGTTGCTAATGGATGGTCAGCTTATTTTCAGTCTTTATTAAATGGATTTGGAATTCATATTCCAACGATTTTAGCTTCTGCTCCAGGGGCAGGAAAAGGTGGAATAATTGATTTACCAGCTGTTCTTATTATTTTAATTATGACTATTCTTTTATCACGAGGTGTTCGTGAAAGTGCCCGCGTAAATAACATTATGGTATTCATTAAATTAGCCGTTGTACTATTATTCATCTTCGCTGGATTTAAATACGTAAAACCAGAAAACTGGACACCGTTTATGCCGTTTGGTTTTAATGGTGTAATGGTAGGTGCAGCGACAGTATTCTTTGCTTTTATTGGTTTTGATGCTGTTTCAACGGCAGCGGAGGAAGTAAAACGCCCGCAGCGTGATTTACCGATTGGTATTATTGCATCACTATTAATTTGTACAGTCCTATATATTGCGGTTTCACTTGTTTTGACAGGTATTGTACCGTTTGGTCAATTGGATAGATCAGATCCAGTAGCATTTGCGCTTCAATTTATTGGACAAGATGGTTTGGCGGGTGTTATTTCGGTAGGTGCTATTACAGGGATTACAACTGTTATGTTAGTTATGATGTATGGTCAAGTACGTGTATCGTATGCAATGAGCCGTGATGGTCTATTACCGAAACGTCTTTCGAAAGTACATCCGAAGTTTAAAACGCCATTTTTAAATACGTGGATAACAGGTATTGTAGCAGCTCTTATTTCAGGGCTTGTTGATCTAAGTGTATTGGCTCACCTTGTGAATATCGGAACTCTATCTGCATTCGTACTTGTTGCAATAGCGGTTATTGTAATGCGAAAAACACATCCGGATTTACCGCGTGCCTTTAAAGCGCCGCTTGTACCGTTTTTACCAGCGTTAGCAGTAATTTTTTGTCTATACTTAATGCTTCAATTACCAGCGATTACATGGGAATGTTTTGGTATTTGGTTGGCGATTGGAGTTATAGTCTATTTCGTATATAGCAGAAAGCGTAGTGCATTAAATAAAGAAAAAGATGATAAAAAAACTGTGAATTTATAAAGAGAAAGCCGTTCTTACAAAAAGAACGGCTTCTTTATTTTGAAAATTTACATTTTTCTAAAATTGATATAAGATGAAAGGTGGTCGATAAAAGGGGTGGGAATATGAAGAAGACATGGCAAGAGTTAAAGGGGATGGATCGTAATGTTTGGATCCGGTTTATTGGAGAAACATTAAATGGAATTGCAATGATGATGTTAATGCCATTTTTTGCATTATATTTAAAAGATAAAGTGGATTCACTACTACAGGTAGGAATTATTATGGCGTTGTCCCCTATTGCAGCAAGTTTTGGTTCGCTTATAGGTGGGAGAATTGCAGATATTTATGGGCGAAAGCCAATTATGATATTTTCGATGGCTAGTAATGCGGTCTTAATGCTTGGTTTCTTATTTATAGATGGTTTTATACCGTATGCTATTCTATCTATTTGTCTAGGTCTTAGTAATTCGCTGTTTCATCCGGCAGCCTCTGCGATGGTAGCGGATGTAACAGAACCTGAAAAGCGAACAGAAGCATATGGTTTGCTGCGGATGGGACATAATATTGGAGCGGCAATTGGGCCGATTCTAGGTGCTTCGGTTGTACTTCTGTCTAAAACTGTTATTTTTATTATCGCATCGTCCTCTATGTTATTCTATGCGCTGCTAGTTTTACTACTTATTAAAGAAACAATGCCGAAGGGTGTAGTAAAACAAGTGAGTGAGGGAGAGGGAACGAGACAATCTGTATGGAAAGTTGTGTTTCAAGATAAAATTTTACTAATCTATTTATTAGCCGGAATTGTTATTTCAATGGGATTTTCGCAAACAGAAGGTATGCTTCCGCTTCATTTTGATAATGAAATGAAGGGGATATTTGGAATGAATAATCCATTTCCTTATTTAATGGCAGTAAATGGACTTTTGGTGGTTTTGTTTCAATTTCAAATTTCGAAATGGGCGACAGATAAACCGGTTGGGAAAACGATGTTGTATGGTGCTTGGTTATTTGGAATAGGTCTTCTTGCAATCGGTTGGCTTCCGAGGTGGTTTGGAGGAGCTGGGACAAATGCTACTGTAGTGCTTGTTACATTACTAATCGTATATGTAATTTATACACTAGGAGAAATGGTTATGTCTCCTGTGCAAATGACATTTGTAGCAAATTTAGCACCAGAACATTTACGAGGTACGTATATGGGAGCAGCTAGCTTACAATGGATTACAGGTAATGCGTTTGGACCTTTACTGGGTGGTATTTTACTTGATCGTTTGTTGGGTCACATTTTATTTACGATTTTAGGGATTGGATGTATGATAGCGGGCCTTGTTTACGTATCATTAGACCGACTTGTAGAGCAAAGACAAAAAGATGACATGGTCAAACAAACGTCATAAAGTTTTCTGCATACACAAATAGGTTCTTTTTTTCATATTATTAGGTACATAACTAGAAAAATTATTATGTTAGCTTAGTTAGCTCGCTATTCGTGGGCAGTAAGACTCCTCACCTCAAGATTCAGAGAGAAGCGAAGAAGATGGGTAGGGGGATAACTGCTGGTATGTGCCCGATTGGTCCAACTAACCAACAGTAGGGGGGGAAATCCCACACTGATGGAAGTTTTACTTTATCTCGCATTAGCGGACAGTAAGGCTCCCACCTCAAGATGTAGAGAGAATTAAGCAGATAGGTGGGGGATGAAAAAACCACTGATGGAAGTTTTACTTTATTTCAAATAGGAACTACCTATTTTCGTAAAAAGTGCTACAATAGAAAAATGAAAACAAACGATTAGGGTGGATTTCATTATGAAAATTAAATTAGGTTTATTATATGGTGGAAAATCAGCGGAGCATCAAGTTTCTTTACAAACGGCTCTTGCTGTTAGTAAAGCGTTAGATCAAGAAAAATTTGAGGTTCATCCAATTTATATTACTGAACAAGGACAATGGATGCGCGGTGAGCGTATTGAAGGTGAAGTGAAAAGCGTTCAAGCGTTGCAATTAAATGGAGAAGAAAATGCAATTTCTCCTGTATCATTAAGTTCAGAGATTATCCCAATGGCAGCTTCTGATAAAGAGAATGCAATTGATGTAATCTTCCCGTTATTACATGGACCGAATGGTGAAGATGGAACAGTACAAGGCTTGTTAGAACTTATGAATATTCCATATGTAGGGAACGGTGTGTTAGCATCGGCTGCAGGTATGGATAAAGTCATTATGAAAAATATTTTCGCAGAAGCGGGATTGCCACAAGCTAAATATGTTTCGTTTATTCGCAGTGTATGGGAAAAAGATCGTACAGCAGCGTATGAAAAAGTTGAAGAAACATTAGGCTATCCATGTTTTGTGAAACCAGCAAACCTTGGCTCAAGCGTTGGAATTAATAAATGTAAAAATCGTGATGAGTTAGAGAATGCATTTGAAGAGGCGTTCCAATTTGATCGTAAAATTATCGTAGAAGAGAATATTATCGGTCGTGAAGTGGAAATTGGAGTATTAGGAAACGATGCACCGAAATGTTCTGTTGTAGGCGAAATTGTGGCGAAAAAAGAATTCTATGACTATAAATCAAAATACATTGATGGCGATACAGCAATGGTTATTCCTGCTGAAATTACAGAAGCGGAATATGAGAAGATTAAAGAGTATGCAATCCGTGCATTTCAATCTTTAGATGGTACGGGATTAACGCGTGCAGATTTCTTCTTAACGAAAGATGGCGACGTATTTATTAATGAAGTAAATACAATGCCAGGATTCACGCCGTTTAGTATGTTCCCTCTTTTATGGGAAAATACGGGAGTGCCGTATCCAGAGCTTATTCAAGAGCTAGTACGTTTAGCGATTGAGCGTCACGAAGAAAAACAAAAAATTAAATATACAATCTAACAAGAAAGGAGAAGCACTATTCAAATGAATAGTGTTTCTTCCGTGTAAGGAGTGTTTTTGTATGATACAAAGAACAGTGAAGCAAATTGAGCAAATGGTATGCGGAACTGGCCTAGCAGGGCAGTGGAATGATGTAGCTATAAAAGGTGTTTCCATTGATACAAGAAAAATTGAACAAGGAAACTTATATATTCCGATTCAAGGAGAACGTTTTGATGGTCATGCTTTTGTGGAGAAAGCAATAGAAAGCGGTGCAGTTGCAACACTTTGGAAGAAAGGTGTAGCGAACCCGCCAACAAATTTACCAGTTATTTTTGTAGAAGATACATTACAAGCGCTGCAAACATTGGCGAAGAGCTATCGCGACCAGTTAAACGTGAAAGTAATTGGTGTAACAGGAAGTAACGGAAAAACGTCAACGAAAGATATTGTGACAAGCTTACTTGGAGCGAAATTTAAAGTGCAAAAAACAGAAGGGAATTTCAATAACCATATTGGACTACCTTTGACAATTTTAAATTTAGAAGAAGATACAGAAATGGCTGTATTAGAGATGGGTATGTCAAGCCGCGGGGAAATTGAATTTTTGTCCAAGATTGCTCGCCCTGATGCAGCAATTATTACAAATATTGGAGAAGCGCATTTAATGGATTTGGGCTCTCGTGATGGAATTGCAGAAGCGAAGCTAGAAATTGTCGCAGGCTTACAAGATAATGGCGTATTTGTTTATAACGGAGATGAACCATTGTTAACTACACGCGTGCCAGGGATGAATTTATCTGCAAAGACAATTACGTTTGGTGATGCAAGAGCGAACGATTATTACCCGGTATCTGTAAAATTAGAGGCAACAGGTACACAATTTACGATGAATCAAGCGCAGAATGTAGCATTTTATTTACCCGTTCTTGGGAAGCATAATGTATATAATGCATTAGCATCAATAGCGGTTGCTGAATTTTTCGGTGTAACTTGGGAAGAAATGAAACAAGGTTTAGTGAATTTGAAAATGACAGGCATGCGTATGGAAGTTGTGAAAACAGATGCAGGGTTAACGATTATTAATGATGCATATAACGCAAGTCCGACAGCGATGGAAGCAGCATTCCATTTAATGAATGAATTAAATGGATTTTCTAAAAAAATTCTTGTGCTTGGCGATATGCTAGAGCTTGGTGACCAAGAAGTACAATTTCATTATGAAGTTGGAAAATTAATTGATCCAGCTCGTATTGCGTATGTATTTACGTACGGTACGCTCGGGGCGCAAATGGCAGAAGGTGCAAGAATTAATTTTTCTAGTGAACGCGTGAAAGCTTATGACAATAAAGAAGAACTTGTTAAAGATTTAAAAGAAGTCGTTGATGTGAAAGACGTTGTATTAGTAAAAGCATCTCGTGGAATGAAATTAGAAGAAGTTATTGCGATGATAAAGTGAAACTTCCATTAGTAGGTGGTTTACTGCCCGTTAATACGGGATAAAATAAAGAAGCGCTTACAACACGGAGATGGAAAGTTGGAACAAGGATAGAAAAATCAATATGTAAAATAAGGGAAGAGTTGGGTTTGCTTTTTACACATACAAAACTTATAATTGATAGGGTGTAATAACGTTGTAGAGTATTTTTGTGATAAATGTAGGCCCGTTTATATACGTGAACATAAGGGAAAGGGCATTTTCCGCAAACACGGAAAATGTCTTTTTTGAATGGATAGTTAGGAAAAATGCTCCCGCCACTTGAAAGTTATAATTGTTTGAAGTGGGGGTTTCTAGCGTGCCAGGCATTTTTGCTCGGCGCTTGGCGTTAGTGGAGTTGGGATTGATTTCCGCCTAACCCCTCTATCCCGTCGATAAATTTTTTTGGGACTACTTTTGTCTAGCTTTACGTTTGAATGTCTTGTGTGGCGCATATTTTTGTTGCGACTTTCTACATTCAGTTTTCAAAAGCTAGTTTTATTATAATTGTCAGGCAATCTTGTGCTGATGACGCATTTTGTCTGAAGAAGACTTAGCCCAACCTTACTTGTATATCCTGTGAATATTAGAAGAAGGAATAATCTGGGCTATTTTAGATAGAAAAGGAGAAGTAACATTGACAACATTTCGAGAATTAGGATTAAGCAGTTCTTTATTAAAGTCTGTTGAAAGTATGGGATTTGAAGAGGCAACACCAATTCAGGCAGAAACAATTCCAGTAGCCTTACAAGGTGATGACATTATTGGTCAAGCTCAAACAGGTACAGGAAAAACAGCTGCATTTGGATTACCGCTATTAGAAAAAGTAAATACAAATCAAGATACAGTTCAAGGTATTGTTATCGCACCAACTCGTGAGTTAGCGATTCAAGTAGGTGAAGAGCTATACAAAATTGGTCAACATAAGCGTGTTCGCATTTTACCAATCTATGGCGGCCAAGATATTAACCGTCAAATCCGTGCATTGAAAAAAGGTCCACACATTATCGTGGGTACACCAGGACGTATTTTAGATCATATTAAACGTAAAACACTTCGTCTGCAAAACGTAGAGACAGTTGTTCTTGACGAAGCAGATGAAATGTTAAACATGGGCTTCATTGAAGATATTGAAGCAATTTTAACGGATGTGCCTGAAACACACCAAACATTATTATTCTCAGCAACAATGCCAGACCCAATCCGTCGCATTGCTGAACGCTTCATGAGCGAGCCTAAACATATTAAGGTTAAAGCTAAAGAAGTAACAATGCCAAACATTCAGCAGTTCTATGTAGAAGTGCAAGAGAAAAAGAAATTTGACGTGTTAACACGCTTATTAGATATTCAATCTCCAGAGCTTGCAATCGTATTCGGTCGTACAAAGCGTCGTGTTGATGAATTATCAGAAGCGTTAAATTTACGTGGTTATGCAGCAGAAGGAATTCATGGTGATTTAACACAAGCGAAGCGCCTTTCTGTATTACGTAAATTTAAAGAAGGTTCAATCGAAGTTCTTGTTGCGACAGACGTAGCGGCGCGTGGTCTTGATATTTCAGGTGTAACGCACGTATATAACTTTGATATTCCACAAGATCCAGAATCATACGTACACCGTATTGGTCGTACGGGCCGTGCAGGTAAAACAGGTCTTGCTATGCTGTTTGTAACACCACGTGAAACGGGTCAATTAAAGAATATTGAACGTACAACAAAACGCAAAATGGATCGTATGAATCCACCAACTTTAGATGAAGCTTTAGAAGGACAACAACGTTTAATCGCTGAAAAACTTCAAAGCACGATTGAAAGTGAAAACTTATCGTACTACAAACGTATTGCAGAAGAGCTGTTAGAAGAGCATGATTCTGTAGCGGTTGTAGCAGCTGCTTTAAAAATGATGACAAAAGAGCCGGATGCAACGCCAGTTTCTTTAACATCAGAACCACCTGTAGTTTCAAAAGATCGTTCTAGAAAGAGAAACGGAAACGGAAGTGGAAATGGAAGAGGTGGTTACCGCGATGGTAACCGTAATCGTGAAGGCGGTCGTAATCGCGATGGTAACCGCAATCGTGGAGGCCGTAAAGGAGAAGGTCAAGGACGTGAAGGTCGTTCTGGAGCTCCTAGAGGACGTAGCAGCGAGAGAAAGCACACAAGCCGTAAGCCGCAAGCTTAATTAAATTCATAGAAGAGAGACAGTCTTTTTCATAAAGGCTGTCTTTTTTTGTTTCTTTAGTTGGGTATACTACATAGAAACTTGTATCGGAAAAGAGGAAATGGAATGCTTGTAAAGCTTGGGTATGTTGCAATGAGTGTCCATTTAAAGAATGCTTCTCCTTCGCAAACAATGACGTATGCGCAGTTTCGGCGAATACAGGATCGAGAAGCAGCAATCAAAAAATTGGAGAGGATTTCTAATTCTAATTTAGAGAATTGTCTACGGTTGTTAAAACATAATTATGGACATGATGTTTCATTTTTTCGCTTAAGTTCGAAAATCATTCCTTTGGCAAACCATGAGGCGTTGTTAGAGTGGGATTATATAAAGCCGTTAAGAGAAAACTTAAAACAACTTGGAGAATATGCAAAGCGTCAAGGAATGCGAATTGATTTTCATCCCGACCATTTTGTCGTGTTAAATTCATTACATCCTCCGATTTTAAAGCAGTCCGTGAAAACATTGCAGATGCATGGGAAGTTGTTAAAGGGAATGGGGATTGATAGAACGCATCGCTGTGTTTTACATGTTGGTGGTGCGTATGAGGATAAAGAGAAAGCACTAGAACAATTCATTGAAAACTGGTCACTTGTTCCGGTGGGGATTCAAAAGATGATTATGTTAGAAAATGATGATACAACATTTTCTTTAAAAGAGACATTGTACTTAGGAGAAAAACTTGGAATCCCAGTAGTTTTTGATTTGCATCATCATATGGTAAATCACGGCTTTGAAGAGTGGGAAACTCATTGGGAACGTGTTGTACAAACGTGGGAGCAATCTCCTTTGCCGATTAAAATGCATATTTCTAGTCCACGAGAAGGAAATGATCTAAGGGCCCATGCTGATTTTATTGATTCTGATCAATTTTTTTCTTTCTTGCAATATATAAAAGAGAGTGTTCCGGAAATACATTGTATGATAGAAGCGAAACAAAAAGACGAAGCGCTCTTTCAGTTGATGAGAGATATGAAAGATAAGGGTGGGATAGAGATAGTAGATGGTGCAAGCTTTTTTGTAAAGTAAGCGATGCACCATCTATTTTTTTATCCCGCATTAACGGGCAGTAAGCCCCCACCTTAAGATTGAGAGAGAAGCAAGGAAGATAGGTGGGGGATAACTGTCCGTAAAAGCCCGATTGGTTCAACTAACCATCAGTGGGGGATGAAAAACTCCCCCACTGATGGAAGTTTCACTTTATGAGTAATGGACCTAAGCAGGCACCCGTGAGCAATCCAACGAGATGGCTAATTGGGTTTATTGCTTTGTCGACAAATGTAAACGCTAGGAGAATGGATAAAATAGCAAAAAAGAGAAGGGTTTCTTTTTTTCTATTTGGGCGGTATTGCATATAGAATATGTAAAGCTGCAGACCTAATAACCCAAAAATGGCACCTGAAGCTCCTGTATGAGCATACTGAATTGGAAGTATAAAGTAAGAGATGATATTTCCGGTGACTCCAGATATAAGAAACGCAAGTGAAAATCGAATGCTCCGCAGTTGTTTTTCTAATGAAAAGCCGAGTGCTAAGCAGCAAATACTATTAGATAAAAAATGAGAAAATGTTGTATGGATAAACAATGAAGAAATAATTCGCCACCATTCCCCTTCAGCGATACACTCATTACAGGCGATTCCGATAGATAGTACCTTATTCCCTAATAATAGTAAAGTAAGTTGTATGAAAAGTAATGCAGTAGTAATCGGAGGAAAAGAAGTAAATGAGTATTTTAATGGAGTATTCATATCTTCACCCCTTTTGCTGTTAACGGATTGTCTGTTATTCTTACAATATGAAAATGAGGAAGAAAATAGAAGGAAGGAACGTAAGGATATGATTGTAGGGATTGGAATCGATATTATTGAAATTGAAAGAATTGAAAAGATGATAGAGGGGCAACCAAAATTTATAGAGCGTATTTTAACAGAAAAAGAGCGCCAAGTAGCACATTCGTTAAAAGGAAAGAGGCGTAGTGAATTTGTTGCAGGACGCTTTGCGGCAAAAGAAGCATACTCGAAAGCGCTTGGTACTGGAATTGGAAAAGAGGTTAGCTTTTTACATATTGAAATCACGAATGATGAAAGAGGAAAACCGATTTTACTTGCAAATACAAATCATACTATTCATCTTTCGATTAGCCATAGCCGAGAGTTTGCGGTGGCACAAGTCATTTTAGAAAGCCCGTCAAGCTAGTCTGCATATTTCATCTCTTTGTCTCATATATTTGAGTAGCGTTAAGGAAGAGGTTTTCTTCCACTTACTTATTGAGACAAAGGGGCTGAACATATGAAAAGGCGGCTATTTTTGTTTATTGTCGGTTTGTTGACCGTTTTTCTGTTAGCGGGCTGTATGGAGAAGAAGAAGGAAGATGTTGTGCAAGATTTGAATGAAAGAGTAAAAGATATGAAAAGCTACCAAGCAGAAGCGAAATTATCGATTAAAACAGGAAATGAACCGCAAGTATACGATGTTGAGGTTTGGTATAAAAAACCCTCGTATTACCGAGTGAATTTGAAAAATGCAAAGAAAGATCAAAGCCAGATTATTTTACGAAATGATGAAGGTGTATTCGTTCTTACCCCGTCTTTAAATAAAAGTTTTCGTTTTCAAAGTGATTGGCCGCAAAATAGCAGCCAAGCATATTTATATGAATCACTTGTCAGGGATATTTTGAGCGATAAGGACCGTTCATTTAAGAAAACAGACAAATATTATGTGTTTGAAACGAAAACAAACTATCATCATCAAAATATGTTGCCAAGGCAACAAATTACATTTAATAAAAAAGATTTAGCACCTGTTTCGGTGAAGTTGATGGACAATGATCAAAATGTTCTTGTGCAAGTAGATTTTTCTAAAGTAAAGTTTGATACAAAATTTGATAAAGGCGCGTTTGATACGAAACAAAATATGTCTAGAGCGCAAGTCGATATACAAACGACAGCACAAGAAGAGAAGTCATTTGCTGTGTTATACCCAAGTGATACGCCGCAAGGTATGACTTTAAAAGAGGAGAAAGAATTTAAGACAGACAGTGGTAAACGTAGTATTCTTACGTACACTGACAATAAGAAGAGTTTTACATTAATACAAGAAAAAGCGAAGGTAGCACCAACTATCGCATTGCAAAATATGAATGGGGAGCCTGTTGATTTAGGTTTCGCAATTGGTGCATTAACAAAAGATTCTGTTACATGGTCACATAATGGAGTCGAGTATATGCTTGTATCAAAAGGTTTAAAACAAGATGAGTTGTTAATGGTAGCGCGCTCTGTGACTCAAAAACAAGTGAAGTAAACGACTAAGACGTGGTGGCTACAGAGTACACCACGTTTTTTATCCCGTAAGAGCCCAATTGGGCGGGCTTTCCATCAGTGGTGGATGAAGAAAACCCCACTGATGGAAGTTCCGCCTTATGACGATTTAACAAATAGTATTTTTGATATGTAGAATCTGTTGATGAAAGCGGCGCTTAATATGATGGAATAAAGGTAAGAAAAAAAGTGAATATAAAAGAATAAGCTTTGCATATCGTATAAAGGAAGTGTTTTTTCTGGATGGAAAAATCGCCATTTTATCGTGATACGTGGGTAGAGGTAAATTTAGATGCGATTTATGATAATTTGACTCGTATTAAATCCATCATTCCGAAAAATGTGGAGATTTTTGCTGTTGTGAAAGCAAATGCATATGGTCATGGATCAGTGCAAGTTGCAAATACAGCGTTAGCAGCAGGAGCCACAAGATTAGCTGTTGCATTCTTGGATGAAGCTCTTGTCTTAAGAAGAGCTGGAATTACAGTTCCTATTTTAGTATTAGGTTCTTCACGTCCGGAAGACGTTAATGTGGCAGCGGAGAATGAGATTACATTAACTGTGTTTCAAAAAGAATGGATAGAAAAAGCGGAAAAGGTGTGGGATTCTTCAAGGTCACTCCATTTTCATCTTAAATTTGATAGCGGTATGGGGAGAATTGGAATTCATAGAAAAGATGAATTGAAAAGGTTTCTAAAAAGTTTACAAAATGCGCCTTTTTTAAAATTAGAAGGGGTTTATACTCACTTTGCAACAGCTGATGAAGTGGAGACAGCTTATTTTGATAAGCAGTATAATATGTTTTTGGAACAACTAAGTTGGCTAAAAGAATTTGGATTAACCCCAAAATTTATTCATACAGCTAATAGTGTGGCAACTTTACGTTTTCAAAGTGTTACTTTTAACGCTGTCAGAATAGGGATTGCAATGTATGGGCTGCTCTCATCTATGCAAATCCATCCTTTTTTACCGATTAAGCTTGATCCTGCATTATCTTGGCATACAACGGTTACACATATAAAACAGGTGACAAAAGATGCTGGAATTAGTTATAACGTTACTTATCGAGCGAAAACAGAAGGATGGATTGCCACATTGCCTGTTGGATATGCTGACGGTTGGTTACGTAGGTTGCAGGGGTTCAAGGTGCTTGTAAATGATATAAGAGTGCCGATTGTAGGCAGGGTTACAATGGATATGATGATGATTCATGTACCATATGAAGTGCCGCTTGGAACAAAAGTTACTCTAATTGGAAGACAAAATGATCGGTATATTAGTGCTAATGAGGTTGCCGAGTATTCAGAGACAATTAACTATGAAATTATTGCAACAATTAGTTTTCGTGTTCCGCGTGTATATGTAAAAAATGGAAAAGTTGTAGAGGTTGTAAATTATTTAAATGGCATATAAGATGAGAATTCTATAGTTCAAGTGTACCTTTATAAAAAGGTGAGTATGTCCCTTTTTGACAAGTTAAGAAACTCAATTTGGAAGAAGGACATAGAAAAGTACAAGGAAGTGAATGTTTTATTTCCAAATTGGAAAACATAAAACAAGAAATCAGGAAGTCTTTGCAACAGGCTTCATACAATGGTATTATTACAATAGGTGTCATATATATGTGTGTGTGTAGTTGACGGTGGAGGTGTATTTTTGTGTCCGAATCAAGTGTAACTACTGAAATCGTTGTTCGGTTGCCAAAACAAGTGGTAACAGAATTAGACGGAATTGGAAAACAAGAGAATAAGAATCGCCATGAACTTATTTGCCAGGCAACACAATTGCTATTGCGCCAACATAAAACAAAGAAGCGCTACCAGCATGAATCAATGCGACGTGGGTACATTGAAATGGGAAAAATTAATCTTGGTATTGCATCTGAAGCTTTCTTAGCGGAGTATGAAGCAGCTCATACAGTAGAACGCTTAGTTAGCGGGGGGTAATCTTTTGATTGTAAAACGCGGCGACGTGTATTTTGCAGACCTTTCCCCAGTTGTTGGTTCTGAGCAAGGAGGCGTTCGTCCGGTTCTGGTCATTCAAAATGACATTGGGAATCGTTTTAGTCCTACTGTGATTGTGGCGGCCATTACTGCACAGATTCAGAAAGCGAAATTGCCCACTCATGTGGAGATTGATGCAAAAAAGTATGGATTTGAGAGAGATTCTGTTATCTTGCTCGAACAGATTCGAACAATCGATAAGCAGCGCTTAACGGACAAAATCACTCAGTTAGACGATCTGATGATGAATCGTGTAGATGAAGCCCTGCAAATTAGTTTAGGACTGATAGATTTTTAGTTCAACATTGAAGTTGCTCTCTTTTAAGAGCAGCTTTTTTTATTATTAAGGAGGTTTTGTTGCAAATGGAAATGGTAGATGACCGTCAAGAGTTAATGAAAATGTTAGCGAAAGAATTGAATTTTTCAGAGAAGCAAGTACGCCATGTTATTCAATTAACAGAGGAGGGTAATACAGTTCCATTTATTGCTCGTTATCGGAAAGAATGGACAAACTCATTAGATGAAGTGCAAATTCGTTCGATTTTAGAAAGATGGCAGTATATCACTCAACTTGAAAATCGTAAAGAAGAAGTGTTGCGTTTAATTCATGAAAAGGGAAAGCTTACAGAAGAGTTGCGTCGTAACATTGTATCTGCAACAAAACTACAAGAAGTGGAAGATTTATATCGTCCATATAAAGAAAAACGAAGAACAAAAGCAACGATTGCAAAAGAAAAAGGGTTAGAACCTTTAGCAGATTGGTTATTAACGTTTGCGAAGGATGATGCGTTGGAAAGAGCAAAAGTATTCGTAAATGAAGAGAAAGAAGTTCATTCACCAGAAGAAGCGTTACAAGGTGCAAAAGATATTATCGCAGAATACGTATCTGATGAAGCATCTTATCGCAGTTGGATTCGTAATACTACTTTTAGAAAAGGAACCATTTCAGCAGTTGTAAAAGATGAAGAAAAAGATGAAAAGAATGTATACGAAATGTATTACAGCTATGAAGAGCCAGTACAAAAAGTTGTACCTCATCGTGTATTAGCCATGAATCGCGGTGAAAAAGAAGAAATTTTAAAAGTAGCAATCGTTCCTCCGGTTGAAGAAATCATTCAGTTTTTACATAAAAAAGTAATTCATAAATCATACGCGCCAAGTACTTCTTATGTGCAAGAGGCGATTGAAGATGGTTACAAGCGTTTAATCCAACCATCTATTGAAAGAGAAATTCGTAAAGAGTTAACAGAGATAGCGGAAGAACAAGCGATTCATATTTTTTCAGAGAACTTAAGGAATTTATTGTTACAACCGCCGATGAAAGGGAAGTTTGTATTAGCTGTAGATCCAGCATATCGTACGGGGTGTAAACTTGCCGTTGTAGATGATACGGGAAAAGTACTTCATATCGATGTTATTTATCCACATCCGCCTGTTAGGAAATATGAAGAAGCGAAAAAGAAATGTATTTCAATTTTAGAAAAGTATGAAGTAGAAGTAGTTGCAATTGGAAATGGTACAGCTTCTCGTGAAACGGAAGAATTTGTAGTGGATGTATTACAAGCAGTTACACGTGATGTATTTTACATTATTGTCAATGAAGCTGGTGCGAGTGTATATTCAGCATCAGACTTAGCGAGGGAAGAGTTTCCTGATTTGCAAGTTGAAGAAAGAAGCGCTGTTTCCATTGGAAGACGTTTGCAAGATCCGCTTGCAGAATTAGTAAAGATTGATCCAAAGTCTGTTGGTGTAGGGCAATATCAACATGATGTATCACAAAAACAGTTGAATGAATCATTAACATTTGTTGTTGAAACAGCTGTAAACCAAGTTGGAGTGAATGTAAATACTGCTTCTGTTTCCTTATTGCAATATGTTTCTGGTTTATCAAAAACAGTTGCGAAAAACATTGTAAAAAAACGCGAAGAGAGCGGGAAATTTATAAAACGTGCTGAGCTGAAAGATATACCGCGATTAGGTGCAAAGACATATGAACAATGTATCGGTTTTTTACGTGTTCTAGAAGGTGAAAATCCACTTGATCGAACAAGTATTCATCCGGAGCAATATAAGAATGTAGAGCTGTTATTGAAAAGCTTAGGATTATCTATTGCAGATGTTGGACAACCTCATTTGCAGAAGCGTTTAGAAGAAGTAGAAATTTCATCATTATCAGAGCAAACAAACATTGGTGAACCGACCTTGCGAGATATTACTGATGCTCTTATTCGTCCAGAGCGAGATTTACGTGATGAATTACCGAAGCCGCTTCTTAAGAAAGGTATTTTAAAACTAGAAGATTTAAAACGAGGCATGGAATTGGAAGGTACAGTTCGTAATGTTGTCGATTTTGGTGCTTTTGTTGATATTGGTGTGAAGCAAGATGGATTAGTTCATATTTCAAAAATGAGTAAGCAGTTTGTAAAACATCCATTAGATATCGTGTCTGTCGGACAAATTGTAAAAGTGTGGGTCGATGAGGTTGATATGAAAAAAGGACGCGTCGCTTTATCTATGCTACCAATAGAGTGATGAAGTAAAAGGAATCATTGTGGCTTTCTTCATTCTACACTGAGAGTTAATTTGCTAATAGGAGCTGCTATCCATTAAGTGTCGGATACATGAAAAGGGAGTGGAGGGATGTTCCGCTCCCTTTATTTACTAAGGATATTGCTTTTTTTTATAAAAAAACCAGCATTCGTTAAGTAATTTGATTTGATATCGGTTTTTTTCATAATAAGCACGCCGCATTTGTTTACGAAGCCATGCTGGCATATGAATCCCTCCTTTTACAGAAGTGAGGATGGGTATATGTACTATTTAATGTATGCAGGGGACAGATAAGACGTGTGAATTTATTTTAGTTATAAGTAGGAGAGATGCGGATGCAGGGAATAGATATTCAGAGATTGGTGGAGAAAATATCAGTAGAATATTTTGCGAGGCCTTTTTTGCATAAAGCGACATTTAATAAACGTTTACGTACGACAGGTGGGCGATATATGTTAGAGACACACAATATAGAATTGAATTATCATTATTATCAAGCTTATGGAGAAAAGGAATTAATTGCAGTAATTAAGCATGAGCTTTGTCATTATCATTTACATCTTATGGGGAAAGGGTATCAACATAGAGACAGAGATTTTCGTGAGTTGTTGAATAAGGTAGATGCGCCACGTTTTTGCAAAAGAATTCCTGATGAGAGGAGAGAGAAAAAACAATACGTATATGTTTGTTTATCGTGTGGCTTCCAATACATAAGAAGGAGAAGAATAAATACAAATCGCTACGTTTGCGGAAAGTGTAAAGGATGTTTGAAGCAGGTGAAAAAACACCTTGACAGTTAAAAATCAATCCAGTATAGTATAAACATGTCAGCTCACTACAAGATATTGTAAGGAGTGCTTGACTTGTAAAATGATTTTTTATAAGATGAAAAATGTCTTTCTTATTCCGCAGTAGCTCAGTGGTAGAGCTATCGGCTGTTAACCGATCGGTCGTAGGTTCGAGTCCTACCTGCGGAGCCATATAATATAGAGAAGTACCCAAGTGGCTCAAGGGGCTCCCCTGCTAAGGGAGTAGATCGCTTACGCGGTGCGAGGGTTCGAATCCCTTCTTCTCTGCCATAATTTTGGCCCGTTGGTCAAGTGGTTAAGACACCGCCCTTTCACGGCGGTAACACGGGTTCGAATCCCGTACGGGTCACCACTTCGGAGGATTAGCTCAGCTGGG
>NZ_NTTM01000027.1:0-1243 GCF_002560985.1 Bacillus sp. AFS018417 | reverse complement strand
TCCTACTGGTAAAGGACCTGACAACCGTATTGACTGGATTCTCGGGAAAGGAAACCTTATAACTAATGAAATTGAAATCGTTAACTATCAGAAGAATGGACAATTTCCAAGCGATCATTTCCCAGTGATTGCTGACATCTCCTTAACTTACAACAAATAAGAAAATAAAATGAGCCAAGACCATTGATATAGTTGAATGGTGTTTGGCTTTTTTTGAGTTACGGGGTATTGTGAAATAGAACTACTGTAAAGTAATATTGGAATGATCTTCCGATTGGGCGCGATTGTAGTAGATCATAGATAGAAAATGATCAATCTTTTTTATAAAAACCAAACTTAAATCTAATGAAAAAGAAACCATTTTTATCAATCTTTTTTCAAAATGGATTTTTTTTATTTGTCTTAAAACACGGGTCTGCTAGGTATTTTTGATCAAACCTTATTTCAAAGCAACATTTTGGTCAACTTATGCTTCTTTTAGTTTACGGCCAGCTTATGCTTGTAGCCTTGAACATAAATATTCAAAATAATGTTTATTTTCAAATTTTTCCATGTTAGGATAGTTATGTATTTTAAAACCATTTTAAAAGGGGGATTAAGAAATGAAAGCTCTTAAGAAATGGGCAACAATGATCGGTGCTGTGACAATGTTAGTTTCTGTATTTTCTTTTGCAGCACCAGCACCTAAAGTAGCAGCCGCAGTTACTAATGGATCAGACCCGATTGCTACAGGATGTGCTAGAGATGCAAAAACAGTAGGCTACAGTCAGCATAGTAGTGCTGAAATTGAACTTCGCTATAGTCCTAGTTGTAGAAGTGCTTGGGCTAAATTAACTCTTGGTGGTGATCCAGCAATAAAAGAAGGAAGTGCAATAATTACACGAAATGATGGCGTAAAATATTCATGTTATGCTAAAAAATCACTAGGACAAACATCTTGTTATACTAGACAGGTTAATGATGCATATTATACTGCACGTGCTACTGCTAATGTTCTCGTTGTATATGGTGGTGGTGGTTCTTATGTACCTTTAGCTACTCGTTGGTATTAATTCTTTAGTTCAATTCTAAATTGAATATATTGAGAGCGTGTTTTGAAAAAAGATTGATCCAAAACACGCTCTTTCTTTTTGCTCGTTTATCAAGGTTATTAGTATTAATTTGATCAAACATTATTCCAAAGCTACAATAGTCCTTGTGTCTGGAAGCCTATAAAAACCTTTAGGGTTCTGTTGCAAAGTTT
>NZ_NTTM01000026.1:0-60061 GCF_002560985.1 Bacillus sp. AFS018417 | reverse complement strand
TGTTTCAGTTTGCCTTTGGCACAACCTAATTTCCCAATATTTAATTGGCATTTTGTCTTTGGTAATTTTAAAAAGGTATGATGTTTAATGACACAGTCTTGGTTTGTATACAGCACCTCTTTTTCCACAGAACGAATATATTTGGGAATTCTCGGTTTTCCTGTATATTTGTTTGGATTTTGTTGATAATCTCGTAAGCTTGCAAAAAAGGAATGCCAGTTTTGAAATACAGTTTTCATGATGGATTGACTGGATTGTGCAGGTAAAGAACGATAATCTTTTTGAAGCATAGCTTTAAACAAGGCATCTAAAAAATAATAATCTACATGAGGATTTTCTTTCGTAGGTTTGAAAAACAAATTGCATTTGATTTCTTTCTGTTTTTCTTTCGGTTTTATCTTCTCTTTTGCTAATTTCTTTCGATAGGCAAGAAGCTGCGTATCATTCATCTTTTCGATATATTGATCTATAATATCCAACACTTCTTTTTGTAGGGGCTGTAACTCTTTTTCTTGTGTCAATCCTGTATACACCTGACGTATATAAAAGTTGGTCGTATTGTACATATTCTTGGCATTCTGACAAGATTCTTGAAAGTAAGCATACATACGATGTCCTTTTTTAATCCAAATTTGAAATGTTTGATAGTTGAATTGTTGTTCCTGATTCTTTTTCATCTTTTCACCTCCTTCTTAAGAAGATTATACCAAGAAGGAACATACGTTTCTATAATTTTCTGAAAATAAGATGCACTTTTTCGATTCACCTCGCCACCTTCACGTACGTTTAGAGGTGGGAGTCCTCTCGAAAGGTATGATAGAAAAACTGATGCAGAGGTGACGATGAAAAAATCGTCACTATTTTTTTGCTTTGTTCCCCATATTCTCGCAACATACGCTTCAAAAATATATGCCAAAATCAAAAAGATTATTGTATAGTTTAAATATTAAATCACCTAGGAAGAACTATGCAGCAATTAGTGATGTTACGTAATCACTTTCGAGAAAAAGATACTAACTTTGTTTCTATTTTATTACTAAAGGGGGATTAGACATGGCACAACAACAATTGAAACGCGAATTGCAACCGCGTCATATCAGGCTTATGGCAATAGGTGGGATGATTGGGACAGGAATTTTCAAAGGAAGTGCAGATACAATTTCAGCTGCAGGACCCGGCATCGTTTTTTCTTATTTATTTGCAGGATTTCTTCTTCTCATTGTTATGAGTGCAATAGCAGAAATGGCTATTGCTTATCCTGGTCTAAACATTCAAGGGATGATTCAAAAAGCTTTCGGTTCTCGTTTCGCCTTTGTCATTGGTTGGCTCTACTGGGTCGACTGGATTTTAGTTATTATTGTTGAGGTTTTGGCAGGGGGGAGCTTTTTACAATATTGGATTCCATCCGCTCCTTTATGGCTGCTTAGTCTAGCATGTACTGCGCTTCTTCTTCTTATCAATTTGTTTAGCGTCAAACTTTACGGTGAAATAGAGTTTTGGCTTGCGAGTTTCAAAATTATTACTCTTGTTTTATTTATTTTGCTTGGTTTTGCCTTGTTATTTGGCTTCATTCCAAATCATGAAGCAGCATATTTTACAAACTATACAAGTCATGGCGGATTCTTTCCAAAAGGATTGGGAAGTATTTTTACAGCACTCTTAATAGTTGTCTTTTCTTTCGGAGGTTCAGAATTAATCGGATTAACTGTAACAGAAACGAAAAACGTGGAACAGACGCTTCCTAAAGTAATAAAAGGGGTTATGTTCCGAGTGGTTTTATTTTACACATTACCTATTCTCATCATCACTGGACTTATCCCTTGGGACGAAGTAGGAAAGCAAGGCAGTCCTTTCGTACAGGTTTTCTCTGCAACTGGATTACAAGGTGTAGCACATATTATGAACTTCATTTTATTGACCGCTGTGTTGTCGGCTGCCAATTCAGGAATGTATGCTACTTCTCGCATTTTGTACTCTCTGGCACAAAATAACGAAGCTCCTGCTCTATTTTCTCGTCTTACTAAGCGCGGTGTTCCTATCTGGGGAGTTCTTGTCAGTTGCACTGGTTTATTAATTGGAGCTTTTATCGCGTTCCTTACACCAGAGCATGTTTTTGGCTATTTGATGTCTATCCCGGGCTTTACTGTTTTGCTCATTTGGACTAGCATTTGCCTCGCGCAATTCAAGTTGCGTAAACAGTATCCTAAAATGCCGTATTTTCGCGTGTGGTTCTTTCCATACAGCACCTTGTTTGCAGCAGCTGCCTTGGCAATTATTTTTATTTTCTTCTTGTTCAATGCAGGCAATATAATTAACTCTATTGTATGCGTAAGTATTCTTATCCTTTTATCTGGCCTATCTATTTTGGTTGGTAGAAAGGAATCGAAATAAAGATCTTCAGCTTAAAAAGGCCGTGTGAAGCGGCTTTTTTTTTGTCTTAGCATTTCCGTTTTATTAAAAAAACTTCTGCGAGACTTTAACAGAATGCATATTCCACACATGATTAGTTCATATAACATGTTTGCAAAAAATTTCAGATGATTAATAGTAATTATGGAAAAATAATTCTTCACATAACGACCGAAAAAAATTGAAAAATCTAAAAAATTAGATTATTATTTAATTAAGGTTGATTTTTCGACAAATAAAGTCAAATGTTTACAAAGAACGAGAAGTTTTGTGGTTGTATTTTTCATTCTATATCTTTGATTCCAAAGAAAATAAGGAGGAATGATTATGCCAAAAAAAACCCGTAAATTACTCAGTAAATCATTTAAAGAATTAGTGCAAGAAAATAAACAAATGATACTTAATGATAAACAAGAATTGGAACGAATTGAACAACGAATTGAACAACGTCATATAAATAAAAAACCAGCCTCATAATGGCTGGTTTTTTCATTTATCCTGCTATTCGCGGGCAGTAAGACCCCCACCTCAAGATTCAGAGAGAAGCAAAGAAGATAGGGGGGATAACTGCCCGTAAAAGCCCGATTGGTTCAACTAACCGTCAGTGGGGGATGAAGCCCCCCACTGATGGAAGTTTCACTTTATTAAAAAAAGCTTCTGCAAGACTTTAGCAGAATGCATATTCCATACATGATTAGTTAACATGAAATTTTTTGGAAAAATCCCCAGATAATTAATGGTAACTTGGGAAAAAAATTTTCACATAACGTTCAAATAAATAACGTTTGAAAAATTAAAAGTTATATTATTATTTAGGTAAGTCGAACTTTTCGACAAATTAAGACATTTTTTTACAAAGAGCGAGAAATTTTGTGGTTGTATTTTTCATTCTGCATCTTTGATTCCAAAGAAAATAAGGAGGAATGATTATGACAAGAAGGCACCGTAAATTACTCAGTAAATCATTTAAAGAATTAGTGCAAGAAAATAAACAAAAGATACTTAATGATAAACAAGAATTGGAAAGAATTGAACAACGAATTGAACAACGTTATATAATTACAAAACCAGCCTCATAATGGCTGGTTTTTTCTTTCACTGAAATACTTGAGGGAACTGCTTTACTATTCCTTCAGTAAGCGCATCCGCCATTTCTAAGGCTTCCTTCTCAATTTTGTCATACAATTGCGCACTTGATTGATAATCTTTCTTTAGCATGGATACTGCCTCAGCTTTAGTTAATGCTAGATGCTCATAAAATATTTTTCTGAATTTTTCTTTAGGTATATGAGGATTTATGCTGCCTATGAATTCAACAATTTGGTCTGCATTGGCGTACCATTTTTTCTCTGCGATTGAGGCAGCGTTTTGATCGCCGGCCTTTGCTGCCTTGACAAGGTCTGCGGCGATTACTAAGTGGTCTTTTATCAAATTACTATATTTTGTAGCTGCATTTTGACCGTAGAAAGGTTTGAGTAAATTACCCATATCTGGAGCGTTTTTAAGGAGTCGTGTAATAGTAACGTTAACATCTGGTAAATTAAAAATAATGCTAATGATGGCCAGCCTTGTCCAAGCGACATGCTGTTCCCATAGTGAGCGCATATAGCTTTTTAAATCAACTTCATTTTTACTGATACGGTAATTTCTTGCCATTGAAAACGCAGATTGTGGATCCCAACTTACATAAGGTATATCATATGTGAAATAATTGGATTGCCAATAAGGGTACATAATGATTACACTCCTTTGAACATATATACTTCACGATATGATAAACGTCATTCTTAAGTTCTGTGTCCAAATGTTTTTATCTTCTATAACGATTTCTTCATTCTTCTTACGTTTGTATAAAGTCATCTTCCGAAATAACTGTAAAGCCATGTCGTCTAAATAGTGCAGTTGTAACGCCGTACCCATTTTGTTTTTGTCCGTTAAACTCTCCTGTATAAATGACGGAACTTCCGCAAGATGGACTGCGTTCTTTCAGAATAATATACTCAGGATTTAAATCTTTTATTTGATGTAATGCTTCATAGGCCCCAGCAATAAAGATTTCCGTCACATCATTTCCGTTTTGGTCTATTACTTTTGCAGTTCCGTTCAATACATCGTCACCGTTTCCACCGACAATTTCGGCAGGTGTACGAGGTGTTGGCAATCCGCCTAATACCTCCGGACAAATAAGAATCGTTTCTTCTTTTTCTAGCAGTTCTTGAATCTTTGTAACGAGATTATCATTTCCGTCATAGCGACAAGCAATTCCAGCTAAGCATGCACTGATTACGATCATGTTTTCACCTCAGTTTGATGGATTTACTTTCATCATACAACAAAATCTTTCGCCACTTTTCTGTTTTTCCTCTTATTTATACAGTGAAAGACTACCCATGAATAGTGGGATAAACAGGGGGATAAGCATGAGTAAATTATATACATTAATGAAAGAATATAGCGAGTTTCAAAGTAAAGAAGAGTTTAATACATATCAACAGCAAATTTTGACGCGGTATCAAGCTCATATGAATAAAACAGATTTTCTCGTAATCTGTTTGTTAGGAAGGTATGCGATAAACGAAAAGCAAAAAACGGTTGGTGTTGCATGTCCATTAATGGAAACAATTGCAGTGAAAATAGGGAAGAGTGTACGGACTGTACGCCGTTCGATTGCAAAACTTGAACAGCTTAGGATTATTAAGCGTGTGTTTACGAAAGAGAGGTATAAGCGCGGGGGATATAGTGCGAATTTGTATGTGTTTCGTAAACAGACAGTTGACCGCATGAGTGACCGTATGCAAATGACCGCATGTGAAAATGGCGAGAGTGCAGGAGAGTGTAAGAAGGAGCAGTTGAATGAGGAAACGGAAACTATTGTTTATGAAAACAATTTAAAGATACAACAGAAAATAAAAGCGTATGATATGGACGAAACGTATTGCCGTCATGATATTCCAGTGCGATTTGTAGATGCGATTTCACCAATGTCTCGTCATCCACAAACAATTAATTTTACCTGGAGTAAAGTGGAACTCGCTTATAAAAAGAGCGGTTTATTTGAGCTAGGGTTGTTGTGGGAACAGATTATGAAGCATGATGATATACAAATGCAAATCATTAGGCGGACAAAAAGCGTTGTAAGGGCGTATAAGTACGGTGAGATTCGCAAAGATTTTGGTGCACTTTTATATGGTACGATGCAGGCATTATTTTTAGATATCGCATTAGAGTGGGGGGCGGCAGTGAGAAGGAACAGCGGGATTGTTTTATATAATCCATTTGAAAGTGTAAAAAGAAAAGAGTCATGCTTATGAAGCATAACTCTCTACTTTTAATCAAATTTTCGCACAGTCGGAACGCGAATGGCGATAAATAATACAAACAGAATGACAGCAATTGCACCGCTTTTCATAATCGTGACAATTGGTATCCCGGCAGCTAGTGCAAGTGAGGTAAGGGCATACGAAATAGGGATAAAGCCCATCGATGATAACATGAGTAAGCTCATGACTCGGCCCATCATTTCTTCTTTCACAGTTGATTGAATCATGGCCATTAACGGTACGATGGCCATTGCGATTGAAATACCGTAAAAGCAGCCTGCCAGAACTGCTTGCCAAAGTGTTGTACTAAAGTTAATAGATAAGAAGAAAATACCAGATAGCAGCATCATAATAATGCAAAATAAACCGCGTCGCCGATTAATATTTCGCAGCCCGACGATAACTGCACCAATGGCCATTCCCCCGCCAACAGCAGCTTCTAAGTAGCTAAAGTGGAGCGAGTCGCCGTGCAGTACATCTTTAATGAACAGCGGAAAACCGACTTGCATCGGTCCAATTAAAAATAAATTCAAAAAGGCGCTGCAAATAAGAAACGTTGATAAAAATGATGATTCTTTCACATAAAGGATGCCTTCTTTAATAGAAGTGAACATGCCTTTGTTTGGATTTGTTTCTTCTTGCACTGTACTTGTGTGAATTTTTTGGATGAGTATGGCAGCAATAAGTAATAATAAAATCGCTATCGTAAAAATTGTTTCATAATTACTGAATTTAATTAGTATTCCGCCAAGGACAGGACCAAGAATAACAGATGCTTGGTTTGTCATTTGCGTGAGTGAATTTGCTTGTGTAAGGCGATGCTTCTCTACGAGATCCGGTAAGATAGAGCCATCAGCTGACCAGAAAAAGGCATCAGCTAAACCAAAGAAGAGCGCAAAGAAAGCAAATGTGTATAATGTGACGTGCCCAACGATGAACCAAATGAGAATGACTGTTACAAGAAGCGCGCGCACAATATTAGAATAAAACATGATGTTTTTTTTCTGGAATTTGTCTGCAACGGCTCCGCCGATAATCATAAAGATTAGGCGCGGAACACTAAGGGCAACAAATACAATTCCAAGTGATGCTTCTAAGTTTAATGTCTTTGCTATGTACCACGTTTGCGAAAACGTAAAAAATGCTAAGGCAAAGCTTGAACATAGGGTAGCGCCCCAAAGAAAGAGGAAGTTTGTATTTTTTAATAAAGGCGTTCCCATTTCTTTTACAGCAAGTTTACTTTTATGTAATTCCTCCATATGAATCCCTTTCTGTCATATGTCTTTTTATCTTTGTTAACAGTTTCTAATTTTTCTATACAGATACTTTTCCATTGTATTCAAAAAAGCAGAATTTGCCCAGCGGATTTTTGAAGCATAAAAATAAGAAGGTGCCGAGGCATCTTCTTATTTTACACTTTAAACTAACGCAATATAAATATCAACTTGTGCATTATTTGGATCGAAAGTTCGTTTATCCTACATTAACGGGCAGTAAGGCTCCCACCTCAAGATTGAGAGAAAGCAAAGAAGAATGGTTGATAGTAACTACTCCTATGTCTAATTTAAGGATAATTATGGTGAAGATAAGTAACTAAGTCAATACAGTAATAGTACAAGTGTGTATATTTGGTAGTAATTGACCATAATTACTTGTAAGAGGTGATTCATGTATGGAACAAAAAATAATATGTTTTAGTGCTTGTAGTTCAGAAGCTTATAAAAATTTTCAAGAATCCGTTGAGCAACCAGTATCAGTTAATCAATTGGGCAAAAATATTAAAGTAGCTATTCAAGAAGTTGATAGTTCTTTAGATTCTGTATCGATATGGGCTATGCGCTACAGCCCTAAAAATCAAAAGCTTTGGGAGAAAATTGATGAAGGCGATATTGCCCTTTTTTATGGAAATAGGAAATTTATTTCGTACGGTAAAATTATTAAAACGTTAATGTGTGAACAGACAGCAAAAAATATTTTTGGTGATACTATTTACAAGTTACTTATCATAATGGAAAAAAATAAAGCTGTAGATCAAAAAAGAGATAAGCTTTGGAATACATTTAAGTACTCTGAAATAGCTCGTATTCAAGGTATGATGATCCCAAATATAAAAGTGCAAAATGAACTTTTACAACTTCACAACAATAATATAAGTAGTTTATTAAATGACTTATTAGAAATAAAAGATAATGTAGGTTGATATTAAACTGTTCCATTAATAGACACTTCGAAAAAAGTTGATTAATTTTTCGAATGATTCTTTTGATTGATTAAGTACCTAATTATTTTGATATTTGCTCAAATTTCATATAGGTATTTACCGTATTTTGGAATTTATATCTTTTATGATTGTTTTTTTATAATAACAGCTTGATTTGCATAAGTCGTTTAGAGGTCATCACAAATATAGCATATCGCCTAAAACATAAAATACTGAATCCCACANNTGTGGGATTCAGTATTTTATTGTGATTTGTCGCACTGTTATTGTATGTTAAAATAGTTTAGCCCATGAATTATCCGTTTGACAAATTATGAGGTGATTATAAATGTGGAACAAAGTTTTTAAAAATATGGAATTTGAAAACCTTCACAATAATGATAGCTTTGTAGGATTGGGAGATAGTGTAGATCTACTTAAGAAGGTTAATGATAAAACGATTGATTTAATATTTGCAGATCCTCCTTACAACATCGGGAAAGATTTTGGTAATAATAAGGACAAGTGGGATAATACTCATGAATACATTAATTGGTGCAAGCAATGGATTGACGAATGTTTCCGTGTGTTAAAGGATAATGGAACATTTTATTTTATGACAGCAACACAATACATGCCTTACTTAGATGTTTATATTAGTGAAAACTACAATGTACTATCTAGAATTATTTGGACATACGATAGCTCAGGTGTTCAGTCTAAAAAAATGTTCGGTTCACTTTATGAACCCATTCTTATGGTAAATAAGGACTCTAAAGCAGCTTATACTTTTAATGCTCAAGATATTTTAGTTGAAGCAAAAACGGGTGCAAAAAGAAAACTAATTGATTATCGTAAGAATCCACCACAGCCTTATAGTACTGAAAAAGTTCCTGGGAATGTGTGGGAATTTCCGCGTGTTCGATTTAAGATGGAAGAATACGAAAATCATCCGACTCAGAAACCAGAAGCTCTTTTGGAAAGAATTATAAAAGCTTCTTCTAATCCGGGTGATATTGTTTTAGATCCATTTTCTGGTTCGTTTACTACTGCTGCGGTTGCTGTTAAGAATGGCAGAAAAGCATTGGGGTTTGAGTTCAATAAAGACTTCTATTTAATCGGTTTGAGAAGAACAGGAATAACAGAAAGATATGACGGAATTAAATTAGAAAAAGATAAGAGTCGAAAAACAACCAATAAATCTAAAAAAGACCACGTAGTTAGAGAAGGTGACATTACTTCTGAAGTGGAAGAAATAGAACACCTTGAAATGTTTTCAGGAGCTAATTTAAAAGTCCGCTAAATGCGGGTTTTTAAATCAGCTCCTTTTTGGTTTCATTAAAACTAGGTTGGCATCTTATATCAATCTATTTTTAATGAATATTTCCTTCTACTTTTCGATATTATCCAGTTCCAGCGGCTCGGCTACTCGCATATCGAGCATCGTCGAAGGGTCTTTATCCCGCATTAATGAGCAGTAAAAGCTGGAGAAGAGCGGGGAAGAAAACTGCCCGTAAAAGCCCGATCGGTTCAACTAACCATCAGTGAGAAAAGCATCACTGATGGAAGTTTCACTTTATATCATGTCGAAGCGCCGATAAATCGGCGGACACGTAAAAAAGGGACTGATCTCAAAAGGCACTTACGTGCCTTTTGGATCAGCCCTATATTAAAACATGCTAGAACTATGCATTGGTTGCAGCTTCGCATTTGGATCGAAGTACGCTTTTGCATTGTTTACTGCTGTTGGCGCTTCGCCAAATCCGCATGCAATTAGTTTTACTTTTCCTTCGTATGTACAAATATCACCAGCTGCGTAAATACCAGGGATGTTTGTTTCCATTTTAGAGTTTACAACGATGCTGTTTTTTTGGATATCTAAGCCCCAGTCTTTAATTGGACCAAGAGAAGATACGAAGCCGTAGTTTACGATGACATCATCAACATCAATGACAACTTTTTCTTCCGTTTTCACATGTTGAAGTACAACTTGTTCAATTTTCTCTTCACCGATTAGTTCAACTGGAACGTATGGTGTTTTGACTTGTGCGAGAGAGTTCATTAACGTTTCAACGCTATGCTCATGTGCGCGGAATTTATCACGACGGTGAACAATTGTTACTTCTTCTGCGATTGGCTCTAACATCATTGTCCAGTCTACCGCAGAGTCTCCGCCGCCAAACACGACAACGCGTTTGCCAGCAAATTTATTCATATCCTCAACGAAATAGTGTAAGTTTGCTTTTTCGAATTTCTCTGTATCCTCTAATTCTAAACGGCGTGGTTGGAACGCACCGTTTCCAGCTGTAATGATGACTGATTTAGAGTAGTGTGTTTCTTTATTTGTTACAAGTTTGAACACGCCATCTGCTTGTTTTTCTAACGTTTGAACAGCTTCTTCTAAACAAACAGTTGGTTCGAACTTGCTCATTTGTTCTTTTAAGTTGTTAATGAGTTCTTGTGCACGAATTTTAGGAAAACCTGCAATATCATATATGTACTTTTCAGGATATAATGCAGATAATTGACCGCCGAGTTGTGGCAAGCTTTCGATAATTTTTACGCTTGCTTGTCTCATACCTCCGTAAAAAGCTGTGAATAGTCCAGTTGGGCCTCCACCAATAATAGTGATGTCATATACTTTTTGATTTTCTGTCACTGTTTACTCCCCCTATAATTAGGAAATTTTTCGTGATTCTCCTATATACACTCGTATGTATGTTATACGGAACTTCCGTGAACGGAGTGCAAGCGCACTCAAGACAAATAATATCATATTTTATAAAAAAAAGCGTTAGAAAACGACTGAATTGTGTATACACTTCGTATAGATTTGTTAGAAAAGAAAAACTAGCCAATAAGTGAGGTATATATTACTTGGTAATTATAACCATTTGTAGTTAATTGAATAGATTTATAGATAATGATTCCACATTTGAAGGTGAGAAGACAGTAATTGTCCCTTAAATTCTGAGCAAATAAGGGAATGTGAAAAAACTTAAAAAGACCTCGTTATTTTAAAATATTGATAATTCTACAATTGCTTGAAAAGTAAAGAGAAAACGACTAATATAGGAAAGTGACTTTGTTAATTTTTTGTGACAAATTTCGTAACATTTTTCAAACTTAATTTTTTTATTTTGTCTAGATTGTGAGAAAGTCTACATTCTTAGCATTTAAATTGTTTTAGCATTATTTTTGCTATTTTTACTATCTATATAAAGAAGAT
Source organism: Bacillus sp. AFS018417 (assembly GCF_002560985.1). Classification (NCBI taxonomy): domain Bacteria; kingdom Bacillati; phylum Bacillota; class Bacilli; order Caryophanales; family Bacillaceae; genus Bacillus; species Bacillus sp. AFS018417. Next base: position 48,903 of record NZ_NTTM01000026.1, on the reverse strand, counting down.
TAATTTTTTTATTTTGTCTAGATTGTGAGAAAGTCTACATTCTTAGCATTTAAATTGTTTTAGCATTATTTTTTATTATTTTTTACTATCTATATAAAGAAGAGGGTTGTGATTAGGGTGAAGAAGCCAAAAATCGTAGTTCTAGGCGCAGGTTATGGCGGAATGATTACTACTGTTCGTCTGCAAAAAACATTATCTGTAAGTGAAGCTGAAATCACATTAGTAAATAACAACAGCTATCATTATCAAGCAACTTGGTTACATGAAAGTGCAGCTGGTACGTTGCATCATGATAAAGTTCGCTTAGACATCAAAGATGTAATCGACACAAACAAAGTAAACTTCGTGCAAGACACAGTTGTAGAAATTAAAGCAGCTGAAAAGCGCGTTATCTTAAAAAATGGCGAGCTAGAGTATGATTACTTAGTAATCGGTCTTGGTTTTGAATCTGAAACGTTTGGTATTAAAGGATTAAAAGAGCATGCATTCTCTATTGCTAACATTAATGCAACTCGTCAAATCCGTGAGCATATGGAGTACATGTTCTCTCTATATGCTTCAGAAAAACGTGACGAGTTAGTTACAATCGTTGTCGGCGGTGCTGGATTTACAGGTATCGAGTACGTAGGTGAACTTGCAAACCGTGTTCCTGAGCTTTGCAAAGAGTATGATGTTCCTCGCGAAAAAGCACGCATCATCTGTGTTGAGGCTGCTCCAACAGCGCTTCCTGGTTTCGATCCAGAGCTAGTTGAGTACGCTGTAAAACAATTAGAGAAAAAAGGTGTAGAATTCCGCATCGGTACAGCAATTAAAGAAGGAACTGAAGAAGGTATTCTTGTTGCAAACGGTGACGATGTAGAATTACTGAAATCTGCAACTGTAGTTTGGGCTGCAGGTGTTCGCGGTAACGGTATTGTAGAAGAGTCTGGCTTTGAAGCAATGCGCGGCCGTGTAAAAGTGGACGAGTACATGCATGCTCCAGGTCATGAAGAAGTATTCATGGTTGGTGATGCAGCGTTAATCATTAACGAAGAAATTAACCGTCCATACCCACCAACAGCACAAATTGCAATTCAACAAGGTTATAACATTGCACATAACTTAGCTGTTCTTGTTCGTGGTAAAGGCGAAATGCAGAAGTTTGTATTCGATAACAAAGGCTCTGTATGTTCATTAGGTCATGACGATGCAATGGGCGTTGTAATGGGCAAAAAATTAACTGGTTGGAAAGCTTCATTCATGAAGAAAGTAATCGACAACCGTTACCTATTCATGCTTGGCGGACCTTTATTAGTTCTTAAAAAAGGTAAGTTAAAGTTATTTTAATACGTAATGTAAAGCAGAAATGGCTGTAAGCTGTTTCTGCTTTTTTTATTTTGGTTTTACTGAATATTCTAAAATAAGTGAAGACCTTTCACAAAGAGCACACATTTCCCAACATTCTCCTTTCGAAAGCTTTATCCCGCTATTCGCGGGCAGTAAAACCCCCACTGACGGAAGTTTCACTTTATAGTATAATGAAAGAAAAGAATGAATATTCTGTTCGTTTGATTGGAAGGGGTTTGCAGTGATGAGTAAGCGAGGAAATGTGTGGCTAGCGGTAAGTGGTCTCGTTATCACAGCAGATGGAAGATGGCTGGTCGTTAAGAAAAAATATGGTGGATTAAAAGGGGAATGGTCATTGCCCGCGGGTTTTGTGAACGAAGGAGAAACAATCGATCAAGCAGTGCAGCGTGAAGTATTAGAAGAAACAGGAATTGCCACAAGTGTAAAAGGAATAATGGGTGCACGATCTGGCGTGATACGCGGTGAGATTAGTGATAATATGATTATTTTTCTTTTAGAGCCAAAAGGAGAAGACATTGTCGTTCAAGAGCGAGAATTGTATGAGGGAGCGTTCCTATTTCCAGAGGATATTGTAAATGATGAAAATGCCTCAGTGTTAATTCGTTATTTGTTAGAAGCGATGCCAGCACCGCTTTTAAAAATGGACGAGACGTTAAATCCAGGGGAACAGTTTGATTATACGGTATATAACGTTTTTGTAGGAAGAGTAGATTGATAAGTAAGAAAGGGTGAAGAAATCATGAGCATACCTGTTTTATTAATCTCAATGATGTTATTTTTAGTCTTATTTTTTGGAATTGGCTTTTTATTAAATATGATTTTACGAGCAACATGGGTGATGGTCGTTGTATATCCGCTTATTTGTGTGTTTATTATTGATAAAGTTGATTTCTTCGATTATTTTGTACAGCCGAAAGAGGCTTTCTCTTCATTAGGAACAAGTTTTCTTCATCTTGGACAAGCTGATATTATGATTTTATCAACTGGATTAGTTGGTGCTGCTTTATCTGGTGTTGTGATCAAAACATTGCGGAAAAATGGGTATCAAATGTTTTGAGGATCCTTTCTTAGAAGCTTTTTTAGAGTTGTCTAGCTTCAGCGCTTGTCATTGCTAAACAGGACACTTACGTTTTTCATGCGTATTTTCTTCATCGTTTAGGGAACAATAACGATGAAGGAGTGTGAAAAATGATAAAACGATTTAGCATTCGCATGATGATGGTTTGCTTATTTTTAGTTGCATTATGTGTAACTTGGCAAGCTGTGTCAGGAATCTCTCTTTCTGAAATGATTCATATGTATAAGAAAAATGAAGTGAAAGAAGTTCACGCAGCTGAGCAAAGTGAGCAAGCGATTCCAAGTGCCACAGTCATTCGTGCTTTAGAGAATGAAAAAGATTGGTCAAAATATCGTTCGATGGAAGTTATGGCAACAGGATATACAGCTGGCAGAGAGTCAACAGGGAAGACAAAAGGACATCCTGAGTATGGGATTACATATTCCGGTGTAAAAGTAAAACGGGACATATATTCAACAATTGCGGCTGATTTGCGCGTATTTCCGATTGGAACAATCTTGTTTATTCCTGGCTATGGCTATGGTGTTGTAGCGGATAAAGGCGGTGCTATTAAAGGAAATCGACTTGATTTATATTATGAAACCGTGCAAGATGTATACAGTCAATGGGGAAAGAAGACAGTGAATGTTTACATTGTAAAAATGGGAAATGGAAAATTTACAGAACAAGAGTTAACACTTTTAAACGAAGCGGAACCGATGCAAGTGTTTCGCGGACAATATTTAAACCAACGATAGTCTAGACGCTTATAGCGCTAGACTTTTTTTTATTCTCTTGTCATCATGAAATAGAGGGGAAAGAAAATATAGCAAAGGGAGAGCATATATGGAAGACTATCCTTTAGCGTATTATGAGTTTTTCATAAAGTATAACGAAGGCGATTATTATACGTGTCATGACTTATTAGAAGAAATGTGGCTTGAAGATCGGGGGAATTTGTTTTTAAAAGGTTTATTGCAAATGGCAGTCGCTCAGTATCATTACAGCTATGGGAATATAAAGGGAGCACGAATGATGATGGAAGTAGCGGAAGAATATTTAACTCCATATTGCCCTGTTTATTGGAATTTGAATGTTGAAAAGGTCGTACACTTTATTCAATTGTGCCGCAAAATTTTACCGAAAGAGATAAATCGAATTCCATACGAGCAAGTTCAGAATTTGCCGCAGCTCCCAGAGTTTATTTTATATATGGAAGAAGTTTGAATTGTCGCATTTTCACGAAAATAAAGCTATAATAGAAACAGAAAAAATCTGGGGGTGCTAGCATGTTTCAAGTACAAAAAAAACTAGCAAGTCATGAAGCGGTAGTTGTTGCCTTATTTGAAGATGAGGTAATGAGTAGTTTTGTAAAAGAATTAGATCAAGCGTTTGATGGACATATACAAGTGCTATTAGGCGAAAAAGAAATTTCTCCGAAGAAAAAAGTGATTTCTAAAGTACATAGCTTAGGGAAAACAAATGTAAAGCGTTACTATTTTGTCGGTCTTGGCAAAAAAGACAGATGTACAACAGAAACATTGCGCGGTGCACTTGGGAAATTAGCGAGAACGTTACACGGTGCAAAAGTAAAAAATGTCGCATTTGTATTAGATTCATTCGTCACTGAAAAAATGGACGCAATTGATGTAGCGCATATTGCAGCAGAAACTTATTTACTTGGTACATATGAGTTAGTAACATATAAAACGGATAAAAAAGAAGCGCATCAATTAGAAAGCTTTGTTGTTGTTACAGAAGAAGATCCGCAAGAGATTGAAGCAGCATTAACGGTTGGTTATGTACATGGACGTGCTACAAATTCTGCGCGTACGCTTGTGAATTTGCCGCCAAACGTATTAACGGCAACTGCTTTAGCAGACTATGCAGTTGATCTGGCAGAAAAATATGATATGGACTATAAAGTGCTTGAGAAAGAAGAGATGGAAGAGCTTGGAATGGGTGCGCTTCTGGCGGTCAACCAAGGCTCCGCAGAACCGCCAAAAATGATTGCTCTTTTATATAAAGGTAAAGAAGAGTGGACAGATGTAATCGGCTTAGTTGGTAAAGGTATTACATATGATACAGGTGGTTATTCTTTGAAACCGCGCGAAAGCATGGTTGGTATGAAAGGCGATATGGGCGGCGCAGCAGCTGTTCTTGGAGCGATGGAAATTATCGGTGAGCTTCGCCCAGAGCAAAACGTAGTTGCGATTATTCCTTCTACGGACAATATGGTGAGCGCAACTGCATTTAAACCAGATGATGTGATTACCTCAATGAGCGGTAAAACAATTGAAGTATTAAATACAGATGCAGAAGGCCGCTTAGCATTAGCTGACGGTATTACGTATGCGAAAAAGCTTGGTGCAAATTATCTTGTTGATGTTGCGACATTGACAGGCGGTATTATCGTTGCTCTTGGAAACCATACAACAGGTGCAATGACAAATAACGAAGCATTTTATGAGCAAATGTTAGAAGCAGCGATGGAAACGGATGAGCCAATTTGGCAATTACCGATTTTTGAACGTGATAAAGAGCGTGTTCGTAACAGTAAATTTGCAGATTTAAATAACTCACCAGGACGCGATGGTCATGCAATTATGGCAGGAACATTCCTTGGAGAGTTTGCAGAAGAAACACCTTGGGTGCATTTAGATATTGCAGGAACATCTGATACAAAGAGCGTACACGACTTAGGTCCAGTTGGTGGAACAGGCGCGATGGTGCGTACATTAGCAACATTTGTTGAGCGTTTTGGGGAAGAGTAAATGAGGAAAGGATTGGCAGATGCCAGTCCTTTTTTTAGATTATTGCCAATGTTTTCCCTTAGTGAACAAAGAGTTAAATGTTGTAAAAAGATAAAAAATATTTGAGGGAAGCGCTATTTTTTTCATATAATGGGATTATGTCTATTGAGAGGAGAGAGCAACATGAATTGGAAAAAAGAATATGAACGCTGGATTTCCTTTGCGAATTTAGATGCAGAGTTAAAGCAGCAACTAGAAGCAATGCAAAGTGATGAAAAGAAAATTGAAGATAGTTTTTATAAAGATTTAGAATTTGGTACAGGTGGTATGCGCGGGGAACTAGGTGCTGGCACAAATCGTTTAAATGTGTACACTGTCCGCAAGGCAACAGAAGGTTTAGCCCGTTTCATTGAAAACCAAGGTGAAGAAGCAAAAGCACGCGGCGTTGTTGTCGCATATGATTCTCGTCACAAGTCTCCAGAGTTTGCGATGGAAGTAGCAGCAACACTAGGTGCTCATGGCATTAAAACATATGTATTTGAAAGCCTACGCCCAACACCAGAGCTTTCTTTTGCAGTACGTTATTTACATACATGCAGTGGAATCGTTCTTACGGCAAGCCACAATCCGCCTGAATATAATGGCTATAAAGTGTACGGAGATGATGGCGGGCAATTGCCTCCAAAAGAAGCGGATGAGTTAATTCATTATGTAAATGATGTAAGTGACGAATTGACAGTAGAGGTTGCTGATGTAGAGCAATTGAAACAAAATGGTCTCTTACAGATCATCGGTCAAGAAGTTGACGATGCGTATTTAGAACAATTAAAAACGGTTATTCTTAATAAAGAGCTTGTGAAGGAAGTTGGACAAGATTTAAAAATTGTCTTCTCACCTTTACATGGAACATCTAATATTCCGGCTCGCCGTGGTTTGGATGCAGTTGGGTTTAAAAATGTAACGGTCGTGAAAGAACAAGAACAGCCAGATCCAGACTTCTCAACAGTAAAGTCACCAAATCCAGAAGAACATGCTGCATTTGAATTGGCAATTCGGTACGGTGAAGAAATTGATGCAGATGTATTAATTGCAACAGATCCGGATGCTGACCGTCTTGGTGTAGCAGTTCGTAATCATGATGGCCAGTATCAAGTGTTGACAGGAAATCAAACAGGTGCTTTAATGTTGGATTACTTATTAACACAAAAGAAAGAACAAGGTATTTTACCGACAAACGGTGTTGTATTAAAAACAATTGTTACATCTGAATTAGGACGCACAATCGCAAAAGCTTACGGACTTGATACAATCGATACGTTAACTGGCTTTAAATTCATCGGTGAAAAGATTAAGCAATATGAAGCGAGCGGAGAATATGAGTTCCAGTTTGGTTATGAAGAAAGCTACGGTTATTTAATTCGCCCGTTCTGCCGTGATAAAGACGCAGTACAGTCTGTATTATTTGCATGTGAAGTTGCCGCATATTATAAAGCGCAAGGTAAAACATTATATGATGGTTTGCTTGAAGTATTTGAAAAGTACGGATATTTCCGTGAAGGACTTGTTTCCTTAACGTTAAAAGGAAAAGATGGAGCAGAGCAAATTCAAAATATGATGACATCTTTCCGTGAAAATAGACCGACAGAAGTGGCTGGCTTAGAAGTAACGATTGCGGAAGATTATAAAGCGAGCGTTAGAACAAAAGTAAAAGAAGATGCGACAGAAGAAATTGAATTACCAAAATCAAATGTATTAAAGTATTATTTGGCAGATGGATCTTGGTTCTGCCTGCGACCATCAGGAACAGAGCCGAAGATTAAGTTTTACTTTGGTGTACAAGGAGATTCACTACAACATAGTGAAGAGAAGCTTGAAGCGATTAAAGAAGATATTATGAATCGTTTTTAATATGAGTAAAGAGGGGGAATATTTTCCCTCTTTTTTTTATTTTATTTATGTTTCTATAATAAAGACAAGAAAGATTATGAGATAAGCATGAAATTTCTCTTATTCTGTGATAGAATTTTATATCGTGTGGGATAAGTATACGCTTTCAAATTGAAAGTTTGTGTAAGAAATGAAAGTTTAGAAGAATTACGTTCTATCTATACGTCAAGAATGGCGAGTTAATATCGGAATATTCGGAATGTTTGAAGAAGAGCCCGGTTGATTCAACTGATCATCAGTGCAGGAGAATTTCCACTGATGAAAGTTTCATTTTCTATCTAGGTTTAATTCATAAAAAGAGAGTTGAGTGTATGAAAGCATCTACTAAAAATTATGTGTTTTTACATGCAGCCTTTTTTTTATACTCTATCATAATGGTGTATATGAAATGGGCGGCAAAATTTTCAGTTACTTCAATTAGTTTTTTCTTAGCTTACATGGGACTTATTATTCTTTTGTTTGGATATGCAATTATTTGGCAGCAAGTAATTAAACATTTTGAAATATCTAAAGCGTATTCACATCGAGGGATTATTATTTTATGGGGACTTCTATGGTCCGTAGTATTTTTTGGAGATGTCATAAAATGGAATAATTTACTGGGTGCAGCTATTATCATAATTGGAATTGTTGTGGTGACAAGGGATGAATAAATTTGTACTGCTTTATATTTTCGGGATTATTTTGGCGAACTATTCCCAAATTTTATTAAAAAAAGCAACGTTAGCTGTTTATGATAAGAAATGGAAGGAATATGTAAATCGTTATGTGATTATTGGATATTCTTTATTTGTGATAAATGCGGGTTTAAATGTAATTGCGATGAAAGGTGTCCCGTTAAAGCAAGCACCTGTTTTAGAATCACTTAGTTATGTTGTTATTTTAATATTCAGTTGGTATTTTCTTGGTGAGAAAATCACGAAAAGAAAAGTAATCGGAAATATTATTATCATTATAGGAATTGCTGTGTTTTGTATGCAGTGAGAGGAGTGTATTTCTATAATAAGTAGTGTTAATTTAAGACAAATAATATAAATGGAGTGTTATGTTGTATGGTAAATAGGAAAAAGATACTTTTTTCTTTTTTTGTAGTTTTTTGTGCAGTTTTGTATGTATGCCTGACGGGATCTACTCATACTGTAAGCAAAAGTCTTGCTTATAGCAATTATAAGATGGTTGATTTAGCCGAGGGCGATGAATTACGACAAGAGTTTCATTTTGATGGGGAAAACCCAAAGAATTTGTTATTACCTCTTACAAGCGAAAGTTATCATAAAAATGCACTATTGGAGTATGAACTTTCGGTTAAAGGAAGAGTAGTGAGTAAAGAGACAATCGATTTGAACAAATGGGGTGGAGAAGACTATATTAAAGATCCTCATTTTAAAAGTAGTATCATAGTTCCTATTCCAAAAGATCTAGATAATGATGTTGTCTTAAAAGTGAAAATCGTGAAAGCGGAGAATGGTGAAAAAATTGGTATTCGTACTGGGGCATCATTATCATCAGATGGAAAATTGATTGTTAATGGTAAAGAAGATAAAGGACAAGCAGTAGCAGCTAAAATATTATACGATCAGCTGGATTGGCTAAAAATTAGACAAGCTACAATTACTGCATTAGTTGCCCTAGTTGTTTTAGCTTTAATTGGGAAAAATACAATTAAGAATTTTGTTGTTGTGGCTGGAGCAATGGGGATTATGTTTAGTTTTAATAATCCACTGTTTGAAGCAACTGATGAGAATTTTCATTTTGCAAAAGCTTATGATATTAGTTTAGGGCATCTTCTGTCTACGAAACAAGGTGATAAAGTAGGCGTTAACTTGCCAGAAAATATAGATGACATGCCACGACCAAATCAATTTGAGACAACCTATGGATTGCTTGCAAATGGCGAAAGATACGATAGAGCTAAGAGCGAGGCTTGGGATACGTATACCTTTGCAAATAAAACAAAATTTGTCGAGCAACCGACAACGGCTGTTTATACACCAATTCCATATATTCCACAGGCTCTTGGTTTGTTTATTGCCAATATATTAGGTTTAAAAGCTTTTAGCGCTTTGATGTTAGGAAGAATTTTCAACTTAATTGTGTATATTGCCTTGACTGCAATGGCGATAAAAATAATTCCAAGATTGAAAAATACGCTAGCGTTTTTAGCTGCATTTCCGTTATTTGTATCATTAGCTGCATCATTTTCGGCTGATGCAATGTTGATGGGGTTAACTTACTTATTTATCGCTATTATATTACAGAAACTTATGTGTTCGGAAAAGGATGTATTACGAGTTAAGGATTTTGTTATTCCAACCTTGTTATTAATCCTTATTGTATTGTGTAAATTTACGTATTGGCCATTATCATTCTTAATGTTTTCATTTGTTGGACGAGACCTATTCCGTACGAAAATGCAAGGTATTACTTCTTTCCTTATGCTTGCAGGTATATCTGGTTTAATGATGAGTTCTTGGAATTTATTTGTAATGAAGTTTGTTGGAACAATTAATCCAAATGAAAAAATTAATCCAGTTGAGCAATTGAAATTCATGTTTGGACATCCAGTTGAGGCTATGAAAACATTCTTTGGAACTTTTGAAAACGGAATGAGTACGTGGCTGACCATGTTAAATCAAGTTGGATGGGTAACGCACTTACTGAGCGGTATTGTAATTATTAGTTTGGTTGGGCTTGTTATGACAGCAATCTTTGATTATACAGAAGATAAGTTTAAATTACGCAACTTCGATTATGGGATTTTTATTTTAACAAGTATAAGTATAATTGGACTAGTTATGTTAAGTTTATATTTGACTTGGTCTGAAGTAGGTGCAGATTTTATAAGTGGGCTACAAGGAAGATATTTCTTACCTATTTTACCAATTATATTGTTCATGTTTAATGAAAAAATGAATGTGAAACAGCATTCGGAGTTAACTGCACAAAGGTCAGCAAAGTTAGCATGTTGGATGTTGTTGTATGCAAATGTTTTTATGTTAGGTTATTTATATTAAAGTGGAGTGGGGGATTACTTTTGTTTAAAAAGAAGCTCATTATTATTCCTGCCTATAATGAATCAACGAACTTAATTCATGTTGTAGAGGATATAGAAACGAATGCACCGGATTTTGATTACGTCATTATTAATGACTGTTCAAAGGATGATACAGAGCAAATTTGTAAAGATAATAATTTTAACTACGTCAGTTTGCCAATTAATTTAGGAATCGGCGGAGCGATGCAAACGGGGTATAAATATGCGCAGCGCTACGGTTATGATATTGCTGTACAATTTGATGGTGATGGTCAACATGATGCTGCCTATTTAGGCGTTCTTCTTCAGACGATGGAAGAAAAACAGGCGGATATGGTTATTGGTTCACGTTTTATTAATAAAGAAGGCTTTCAGTCTTCCTTCACAAGAAGATTAGGAATTCGTTTCTTTGAAAAGTTAATTAAAGCTGTATCTGGAAAAATAATCACAGATGCTACTTCTGGATTTAGAATGGTGAATCGCGATATTATTAATGAATTTTGCGATTACTATCCAAAAGATTATCCAGAACCAGAAAGTATTGTTTCTGTATTAAGAAATGACTATAAAATAGAGGAAGCCCCTGTACTTATGCGAGAAAGAATCGGTGGCACATCTTCAATTGTAAATTACAAAGCAATTTATTATATGATTAAAGTGACACTTGCGATTACAATCGACAGATTAAAACCTAAACGAAAGGAGAATGCTTCATGACAATTCGCCTTCAAATATTAATTATTTTAGGTGTATTAGTAGGATTGATTATTTTTACAAACTTAGTGCGTAAAGAGAAATTAGACCTGAAGTATGTACTAACATGGTTTGGCGTTTTAATCGGTATTCTCATCATTGGAATCTTGCCAAAAACGATTAATGTTGTATCGGATTTATTAGGCGTTGCAACGCCAATTAACGCATTGTTTTTCTTCGGATTTATATTTGTAACATGTGTATTGTTCTTTTTAACGATTGTTGTTTCAAGATCTTCTGCTCGTATTAAAGAGTTGACGCAAATCGTAGCGATTCATCAGCATGAAAATGAAAAAATGAAGAAAAAATTGGATAACTATTATAAAGAAGAGAACCAAAAAGTGACTATGTAATAAAGTGAAATTTTTATCGTAGCGCTTTCCCTACTGATGGTTAGTTGAACGAATCGGTCCCTAACAGGAAACCTAACTTTTTGGATTGCTCAGGACTTTGAGTTGAGGGCTTATTGCCTATTAGAGTGGGATAAAGAGAACAAAAAGGAGTGAATCTTGTATTCACTCCTTTTTGCATGCGTGTAATTCAAACTCATTTAGGTGAATATAAAGTAGGAATATTATGATTATTGGTGATGTTTATATAATAATTAGGGTTGCTTCATTTTCTTACTATTTAAGTGGATTTTTTCGTTGGAAAAGTATAGTAAATTCTTATTTTATTGAAGTAAAAAGAATGAAGAAGTAACGGCAGGAGCATATGGTAATGCTAGAACAAAGCATGTTACATGATGTGCGCTTTTAGATATTAACTGTTTATTAAAGGAAAGTGACAAATAAAGGACAACTATAAAGTAACCTTGACGAATAAAGAAGCAATCATGTAGAATTTGTAGGAAGTGTCATTTTCGGTAAGTGAGAAACAAACATGTAAGAAAACTGTAATATGACACTCAGATTAATAGATATATAATATAGAAGTTGCGTTTTTTCTATAAGAGATGTCTTGTCAAGGAATAAAATGTATTCAATAAATATACTTTGACGGGGCAAATTAAAAAAATAAATATTTGTATAAATGCGCATATAAACCAACAAAGAAAGAGGTTATAAGCATGAAAAAGGTAAGAAAGGCCATTATCCCAGCTGCTGGTCTTGGAACACGTTTTTTACCAGCAACGAAGGCAATGCCAAAGGAAATGTTACCGATTGTTGATAAACCAACAATTCAATATATCGTTGAAGAAGCAGTTGCTGCAGGTATTGAAGATATTATTATCGTTACAGGTAAAGGAAAACGTGCAATTGAAGACCATTTCGATAATGCTTTTGAATTAGAGCAAAATTTATTAGAAAAGAAAAAGTATGAGCTACTTGAAAGGGTACAAGCTTCTTCTAAAATGGTGGATATTCACTATATCCGTCAAAAGGAACCAAAAGGTTTGGGCCATGCAGTATGGTGCGCGCGCAAATTCATTGGTGATGAGCCGTTTGCTGTATTACTTGGAGACGATATTGTACAAGCAGAAACACCTTGCTTAAAACAGTTAATCGATGAGTATGAAAAAACACTGTCATCCGTAATTGGTGTGCAAACAGTTCCAGAAGATGAAACACATCGCTACGGTATTATTGATCCATTAGAAAAAGACGGCCGTCGTTATCAAGTAAAACAATTTGTTGAAAAACCAGCACAAGGTACAGCACCTTCAAATTTAGCGATTATGGGCCGTTATATATTAACACCGGAAATCTTCCGTTTCTTAGAAGAACAACATATCGGTGCTGGCGGTGAAATTCAATTAACGGATGCAATTCAAAATCTAAATGAAATTCAACGCGTATTCGCTTACGATTTTGAAGGAAAACGTTATGATGTTGGTGAGAAACTTGGCTTTATTCAAACAACAATTGAAATGGCGCTGCAACATGACGAATTAAAAGAAGATTTACTACAAATTATGCAAAACCTTGTGAAAGAACAAGGAGAAGCGATTAAAAACTAATTATTGATAGATGTGTAAGATTAGACATAGTGAATTGGAGAATGAGGTATTCTAAGGAAAACATCCAATTTACTATGTCTAATCTGTGCTTATAAATTGTTCTTTACTTGGAAAATTTGAAAAAGAAAGGGGTACCTACTTTGAAGACCATTACAATTTTAGTACCGGCCTACAATGAAGAAGAAGTGTTAGATCAGTTGTATAGTCGGTTGACAGGAGTAATTGAGTCGGTGCCAAATTACGACTTTGAGATTTTATTTGTGAATGATGGAAGTAAAGATAATACATTAAATATTATTAAAGAGTTTCGAGTACACGATAAACGCATTTCTTATGTAGATTTATCTCGTAACTTTGGAAAAGAAACAGCAATGATTGCCGGACTGGATCATGCAATGGGAGATGCGGTTATCATTATTGATGCTGATTTACAAGACCCACCGGAATTAATCCCAGAAATGATTAAATATTGGGAGCAAGGCTATGATGACATTTATGCCAAAAGACGTTCTCGTGCAGGAGAATCTTGGGCGAAAAAATGGACAGCTGGGAAATTCTATAGCCTATTAAAGAAAACAACAAGAATCCCAATTCAAGAAAATACAGGCGATTTTCGTTTACTGGACAGACGCTGCGTGGAAGCATTAAAGAAAATTCGTGAAACACAGCGCTATACAAAAGGAATGTTCAGTTGGATTGGCTACAATAAGAAAGAAATTTTATTTGACCGTGATCCGCGTGCGGCTGGTGAAACGAAATGGAACTACTTTAAGCTAATGGATTTAGCAATCGAAGGAATCACATCCTTTACAACGTTTCCATTACGTCTTGCATCCTTCACAGGGTTTACCGTATCATTCTTTGCATTTTGTTACATGGTGTGGATTATTATTAAGACGATGATGTATGGTGAACCGGTAAGCGGCTATCCATCTATGATGACAGCGATTTTATTCATCGGCGGCGTACAGTTAATCGCAATTGGAATTATCGGTGAATATTTAGGACGTATCTTTAACGAAACGAAAAATCGTCCACTATACTTTGTAGATGAGTATAATGATGATAAAGTAACAAATTTGGATGAAAAGCCGACAGCAAAGTTATATCGCGTAGAAGATCATAAAGTAAAATCAAATCGTTAGGAGATTACAAACGTGAATAACAAGACGAAGGAAATCTTTAACTATTTGCTTTTTGGCGGTTTAACGACGCTGGTCAACATTGTTACGTATTATGTTTGTGCAACTTTAGCTGGAATGGATTACAAAGTTGCCACGACAATTGCATGGATTGTATCTGTGCTGTTTGCGTATATTACAAATAAAAAATATGTATTTAGCAGCCAACACACAAGCTTTGCCCATGCCATGAAAGAATTCTTCTATTTTATGGGCTTTCGCGTTTTATCTTACTTCATCGATCTTTTCTCTATGATTGCATTAGTCGAATGGTTAGGTATCAATGATTTAGTATCTAAAATTATCGCGAATGTTATTGTTGTAGTTGTTAACTATTTTGCAAGTAAATATATAATCTTTAAAAAAAAGGTCGAAGTTAAAGAAGGCCAAAATGCATAAAAAACAAATAGCTTGGCTTTATGCCGGCTATTGTTTTTTATACATATATATTTTGAACTAGGAATAATATGGAGGCGTATAATGCAACAACTGTTAGATTTATTTAAGAAAAAGAAATTTTTGTACGCATTAGCTTTTTTCCTTCCGTTTTCTATTTATGGTGTAATGTTTATGCTGCTTGGTATTGCTCCATTTGGAGAAAAGTCAATTCTTGTTACTGATTTGCACACACAGTATGTACAGTTTTACACATATTTATATGATGTTATGAAAAATGGAAAAAGCATTTTTTATAGCTGGGAAGGCGGAATGGGACTAAACTTCCTTGGCGTATTTGCCTATTATTTAGCAAGCCCGTTTTCTATTTTAATTCTCTTTTTTGATCGTGCTCATATTCCAGAAGCGATTATGGTCATGACATTATTAAAAGTCGGGTTAGCTGGTATGACAATGACGCATTATTTAAGTCACATGATGAAGCGTCGTGATATTACAATTGCAGTATTCTCAACTTTTTATGCGTTAATGTCATTTGTAACAGTCTATTCTTTCTGTGTCATGTGGCTAGATGCAATTTATCTACTTCCACTCATTATGCTTGGAATTGAGAGGTTGTTGACGACTAAAAAATATGGATTGTTTATTTTTAGTTTAGCTCTTACATTTATTACAAACTTCTATATTTCTTATATGGTTGGAATCTTTACATTTATTTACTTTATCGTGCGCTTTTGTGTCCTTTATGACATTCGCAATGTAAAGCAATTCTTTCAAAAGTTTGTATGGTTCTGTATTGGGACAGGTTTAGCAGTTGGAATGTCAGCATTCATCGTGCTGCCAACGTATTTGGATTTAAACAGCAACTTTGCGGAACGTACGAAAATTCCATTTTCTACAACGTTTAATTTTGACCCATTGGACTTTTATAGTCGCTTCTTTAATGGGGTTATTGATACAACGGTTAATGGAATGCCAAACGTTTATGCGGGTGTATTAACAGTACTGCTTGTACCATTGTTCTTTGTAACAAAGAAAATTTCATTAAAAGAAAAAATTGTGTATGGGACAGTGATGCTGTTTTTAGTTCTTTCTTTTGAACTACCGTTTTTAAATATTGCTTGGCATGGTTTTGAGCCGCCAACGAATTTCCCGTATCGTTATTCGTTTGTATTTTCATTTTTGCTTGTTTATGTGGCTGCTCGAACATTTATGGTATTTGGAGAAGACTTATTACCAGCATTGAAAAAAGTAGTTTTCTTTAACCTATTTATGATCATTTTACTTGGGAAAGTAGCACCTTCTTATATGCAATCCAATAAAATGATGGCAAACATCTTTTTGGTTGTTGTTTATGCGTTGTTACTATACTTAAAGGTTCGACTAAAAAACAAAAAAGCATTAGTATCTTTTGCCTTGTTAGCTATAGCCTCGCTGGATGTTGCACTGAATACAATGTATTCGATTAAGCTAATGGGTTATGAGTATGGTTACATTAATCGTCAAGAATATGCATCTCCATATCCGGGATATGAAGAAACGATTCAAAAAGTAGCTGAAAAAGATCCAGGGTTATATCGCATGGAAACGACAATGGGGAGAACCTGGAATGATGCGATGCGCTTCGGGTATAAAGGTATTACTCATTTCAATTCTGTTGCGAATGGTCATTTGAATTTATATATGCAAGATTTAGGTTACGGTTATTTGGACGCATTAATTTTACAAAACGGCAAAGGAATTGTTTCAACTGATGCCCTGTTTGGTATGAAATATATGATCTCGGATAGTCCATTAAATAAATATGGTTTTGAAAAAATCGACAGTGTCGGTGACTTCTCCATATATGAGAATAAAAATGCCCTTCCGTTTGGATATATGGTCAATAAAGAAGAGTTTGATACAAAAGGAAAAGATAAGTTAAAGGTTCAAAAATACAATTATACAAACTCATTTGAAGAGCAAAATAAACTAATTGGCAAGTTAAATGGACAAAGTGTTGAATATTATAAAGCGCTTCAACCGGTTTCTGTTCAATATGACAACTTACAAGTAGTAGAAACAGAAAAAAGCAAGAAACAACTTGCTAATGAAAAGAAAAAAATGGCTCTTACAAACCAAAAACCAATCGAGTTGGCAAAACTGCAAGATGATAAGCCAGCGAGTATTAAATACGTGTTTGATGTTAAAGGAAAACAACAGTTATATACAAAATTGCGTGTGAACCCAACTGGTGTAACAAAGGTTTACGTAAATGGAAAAACATTAGGTAAAACAATTGGTGAGGGACCGGATAGCGACTTATCTAATTATCCAGAGTATTATTGGAACAATGGTATTCTTGACTTGGGCTCTTTTGAAAATGAAAAAGTGGAAGTAGAAGTGCAGGTAAAACCTCATTCTATTGAATTAGATCAACAATTGTTCTATGGACTTGATGTAGATACATTTGAAAAACGGGTAGATGAATTAAAACAACAGCCGTTGAACGTAACAAACTACACGGGTCGCAGTGTTGAAGGAAAGATTGATGTAAAAGAAGATAATTTCCTTTTCTTATCTATTCCATATGATAAAGGATGGAAAGCAACAGTTGATGGGAAAGATGCAAAAGTACTGAAATTAAATGATGCATTTCTTGGAATAGAACTACCAAAAGGTACGCATACAATTGAATTGAAGTATACATCCCCAGGATTTACAGTAGGGGTCATTGTTTCTGTTATCAGCTTACTAGCAACGGTTTTACTTTGCTTTATCGTGCTGAAGAAGAGGAAGTAAAATGAAAGAGGATCCTCTCTAAGTAGGGCTAACAGAGCCTACTTAGAGAGGATTTTTATATATTCGCTTACGTCAAGAAACAGCAAGTACGCAAGAGGAAAATAAAAATAAAACAGGAGCGTAAAATAATGAAAAAATTAAGAAGTCTGTATGGCGTTCTGTTCTTTTTCGTTCCATTCTGTATATTACTTATATGCTATGCTTTGTTCGGTGTATATCCGTTTGGAAAGTATTCAATATTAATTAGTGATTTAAACACGCAATATGTTCAATTTTATTCTTATTTACATAGCGTATTTACAGAAGGGAAGAGCTTACAATATACAATTGAATTAGGCGGGGGACTTAACTTTCTCGGGACATTCGCCTACTATTTAGCAAGCCCGTTTTCTGTTCTTCTTTACTTCTTTAATAAGGAAAGCATTCCAGAATTTATTTTTCTTATTACACTTTTAAAAGTGGGATTTGCAGGATTAACATGTGGTTGGTTTTTACGTTATGTGATAGGGAAAGAGCATAAAGGGTTGTTACTGTTTTCAACTGCTTATGCATTGTCAGGGTATGTTATGGCCTATTCATTTCATGTCATGTGGCTAGATGGTGTCGTGTTCCTACCTGTTGTTTTAATCGGAGTGGAAAAGCTCTTACGAGACAGAAAGGTTATTTTCTTTACGGTTGCATTAGCGATTATGTTTATCGCTAATTTCTATATTTCATTTATGTTCGGGATTTTTACATTCCTTTATTTTATCATTCGACTCTTTTCACAATATAAGTTTCGAGATATAAAAACATGGGGGAAATATTTTCTGTTGTTTTGCATTGGAACGGGACTAGCTGTTGGAATAGGATCTGTAATTATTTTTCCAACTCTTGGAGCGTTAAAGAGTAACCCATATAGTATCAGTTCAATGGACTTCAAATTAGAATGGAATCTTAATTTACTTGATTTTTATTGGAAGCTATTATCTGGAGGATATGATTCAAGTTTATTTGGTGCTCCTAATGTATATGCATCCACATTAGTATTAGTATTATTACCTTTATACTTTGTTAATAAAGAAATTAACAAGAGAGAAAAATTCTTATCTATATTTGTATTTTTGTTCTTAATTTGCAGTTTTGCAATTCCGTTTTTAAATTTAGCTTGGCATGGGAATAAGCCGCCAAATGCGTATCCACATCGTTTTGCCTTTGTATTTGTTATGTTAACAATTTTTATGGCAGCCAGAGTATTTCAACATATGAATCGAAAATATGTTGTGCCATTATGGATTAGTTACATCGTACATCTTATTCTACTCTATTCATTATCAGTGAAAGGATATAAAGCAGTTCATAACGATATACTGCTTACAAACGCTCTTTTTATTACGGTTGTTGTTATAGTATTGCATATTCGTATGATGAAACCATCATTATCAAAATTAACAACAGGATTATTGTTCATTTGTTTAATAGTTGATGTTGGTTTTAATACAAATAACTACATTCATGGTCTCCATAAAGAAATGACTTATGCAAAGCGGAAAGAATACGAACTGAATAAAACTGCTAAACAAGCTATTCAATATGTAAATGAAATCAATACAGAGCGGTATCGTGTAAGTTCTCAATATTTTCGAACGCTAAATGATTCATTACAATATGATTATCCATCTTTTCAAACATTTAATTCGATGGCAAATGGATCATTTCATCGCTTTTTAAAGCAGACAGGGTACTCAACGTCCCCCGATTTTTTAGTAGCAAATAATCATGGTGACACATTGTTATTAGACGCTATTTTAAAAATTGGATATAGAATTGAAGATGGTAGTATACCGAAATACGGGTACGAGAAAATAAAGCAAATTGGTTTTGCTAATGTGTTTAAGGATAACAATATTGTTCCATTCGGCTATCCGGTTGAACGTATACCTTCTAAAGATGAAAAGAATCCTTTTGTTTTTCAAGAAAAGCTGGTTGGTGCAAAAGAGGGAACGCTATTTAAAAAGCTAGCAGACCCAAAAATTTCGCTAAAAAATATGGCCGCTGTTCCAGGAGAA
The DNA here is from genome assembly GCF_002560985.1 of Bacillus sp. AFS018417. Classification (NCBI taxonomy): domain Bacteria; kingdom Bacillati; phylum Bacillota; class Bacilli; order Caryophanales; family Bacillaceae; genus Bacillus; species Bacillus sp. AFS018417. Next base: position 29,646 of record NZ_NTTM01000026.1, on the reverse strand, counting down.
GAAGGAATATATGAAAGAGTTAATAAGGCAGAACCGGGATATATTACGATTCAAGTAAGTATACCAAAAGAGGTTCAATTATATGGATTAGCTGATGGAATTGAAAAGTGGAAAGAAATCGTAGTGAATGACCAGTATACGTGTTACTTACCGCCTGATCCAGAAAAATTTATAATTGATTTTGGATACTTCCCAACAAAAGGGATTACAACAATGAAGATAAAGGTTGAGGACGAAGATGTCTTCTCATTAAAAGGGCTCCAGTTTTATGGATTAGATATAGACAAATTTAATGAGACGGTAAAAGAATTACAAAAGAGCACAATGAAAGTTACTGAAAACAAAGGAACAACAATAAAAGGAAATATAGCATTAAATAATGAATCTACATTTGTATTTCCGATTCCTTATGATGCTGGCTGGTCCGTTACAATTGATGGGAAAGAGCAGCCTACAGAAAAAATTGTGGATGGTTTATTAGGAGTCAAGGCGAACGCTGGTGACCATGAAGTTGTACTTACTTACCATTCTCCAGGTTTAAAACTAGGTATCAGTATTTCTGTTGTGAGTGTCATCCTTACTGTATTATTTGCTATTGTACAGGCAAGGATGTTACGGAAAAGCGTAGAATAAGGAATGAAAAATAAGGAAAAAAGCTACTGAATTCATCAGTAGCTTTTTTTTGTACGGTGCTGTATATACCCAGTTGTTAAAAAGAAGTACATCATAAATGAAGCATTTTCTAATATGTTATAAAATGCGCTGCCAATAAGTACTCCGACTATTAAATATAAAGCAAGGGGAGCAAAAGGTGATTCTTTCCTATATTTCCAAAGAAGAGAAAGGAATCCAAAGGCGAATCCCGCACATAAGAACACACCTATTATACCTGTTTCAGCAAGTATTTGAATGTATTGATTATCGGAATAGAAGTCCCATGTAATCTCATATTGTTTATAAATAGGCGATGAGAAAGTTTGCGTAGCAGCATCGCCAAATGTTCCAAATCCATAGCCGGTAATTGGTTTATCTTGAAAGATTTCAACAGCTTTTTTTACATAGTAAATGCGCCCGTCTTGTTTACTAAGTTCAACTGTGTCTTCTGAGAGTGCTTCCGTAAATCGTTTTACACCCATTCTATCTCCCTCTAAATAGTTCGTCATTTTTGAGATGCATGTAGCGCATAGAAATGACACAAGGGCAATTGCTAGCAGTGATTTCCAATTTGAAAATTTCCGGTTGATGCATAAATAGACAACTAAAAAGACGGTAACTGTTAGAAATGCACCACGTGAATATGTGAGCCATAATGTTGTGGCAATGAGTGTGAGTCCTATATATGTGACATATTTCATTTTCCCTGATACGTTTCGAAGAACGTATAGTGAAATAAGAAAAGCTAATATCAAATATAGTGCCAATTCATTTGGGCCGCCCGCCATTCCGTATATCCGAATTTTGTTTGTTGGAGCAAGCACAAGATCTTTCCAAGCTTCCGGCAATAACATGGTTCGCAGTGATAGTTTCTCAATCAGCCCCTGTATAGACATAATGACAGAAGCGATAAAGGTAATCTTCGCAAAAAATAATATATCCTCATCGTGAATGGTGATACGAGAAGCGATATAGTATAAAAAATAAAATAGAAGCAGTGTGTGTAACTGCATAGCAATTGCGACAAGTGAAACACCATGCGATAGACCGATAGCAGCACCAAACAAGCAGAAAAGAAAATATAATATTTCAAAGTATCGGAATGAAAAAAGCTGTGAAATATTATGTCGGTATTGCCATAATAGACGCAATAAGAGAGAAATAATGATGAATAGACCGATAAACTTTAGCCCAGGATTATAAGCAACGAGAAAGGGGCGCATTGGAATAAACATTAGTAAATAAGCAATACCGAGCTTTTCATCTCGAAAAGCAGCACATGCTAGTGCGACAGAAATGAAAAGTCCGGTATAAGTTGATGGAAACAGTAATCCCAATATAACGAAGAAGATACTTGCCCATATATAGTAGAATCGAGTTGAATGTGTCATATATATCCTCCTTTAACATGATGATGGTGTGCGATAAATTGCTGTAACTTCCTTTAACATTTTTGAAAAAGTGAAGTTTTGTAAGTAATGTTCGCGTCCGCATTCTGCTAAGGAATGATATAACTTTTCATCTTGTAATAATTGTGCTAAAGATGCAGCCAATGTTTCTTCCGATCCATACGGTATTAATAAACCCGAATGATTATGAACAATTACTTCTGGCAAACCACCGACATTTGTTGCAATAACAGGTTTTTTCATAGCAATTGCTTCAATAGCGACATAGGATAATCCTTCATTTTCTGATGGAATCACAATAATGTCATGTTTTGTATATTCTTTTATAATATCGTCTTGAAAGCCTGTTAATGATACATGTTCACATAGTGATAACTCTTGAATCATCTCTGTTAACTCTTCTTTTAATGGTCCTTCACCGATAATATCACAATGCCATTGTAAAGATGGATGTAGTACTCTTAGCTCTTTCAAGCCTTTTAATAAGAATAGTTGTCCTTTTTCTTTGCTAAGCCTTCCGATAACAGCTATTTTTTGGGGGCGATGCTGAGAAAGAGAGGCATCTATATACGGATCTGCAACCCCGTTATAAATGACCTTTATCTTTTTTTCTGGTACGCCCTTTTGACATAGCTGCTCCTTCATAAATTGAGAGATGCAAATGATAGCATCATTATAGCGGGTAAAAAAGGAATTGCTCCACTTTAGGTGAAATGACATCGGCACATTTACGTGGTATGTCCAAATAACCCGAATAGGAGCACCTAATAATTTGGCTAGAATAGCAATATAATTTTCACGTAAAAACTGTGCATGAACAATATCGATTTTTTCTTTTTTTATAATTTTCTTTAACTGCATAGCAGCTTGTATATCAAAAGGATGACGCATTTTGATTTGATACATCGGTACGTTTAGTTGTTCAAACTTTTTTAAGAAAGGACCAGGGATAGAGTATACAAGGATACAGTGTTCTGGACCAACGGATTCCATTAAATCTAGAACGTATTTTTCGGATCCGCCATCCCCGATATAATTTAAAAGGTACATAATTTTATTCATTTATATTCTTCCTTTTACCTAAAAATAGCGACAGCAATTGTTGTAGCTCCTTTATCTTTAATATATAAGTGACGAGTAAGTAAACGATGGCACCAATTGCTATTGCTAATAAGATAAGCAACTTTGTATCGTGTGAGAAATGAAGCAGCAGTTTGGAAGCATACAAACTTACAAAAGATGCAACAATACATTTAAGTAAAAAGCCACCGTAGTGCGAGCTTACCTGTTCTTTCTCTTTCATGAATTTTCGGAGCATCCATAATAGCATGAGTACAGTGCTGGCTGATGCTATTGAAGTGGAAAGAGCTGCACCAGCTAAACCAATTTGGTTAACGAGTATAATGCATAATATAACATTTATAATCATGGAAATAATCGATGCATACATAATGTATCGATTCAGTTTCAAAGAAAAAAGCAAGCGATCAAGTAAGTCTTTTAAAGGCTGCATGAGGGCAGCTAACGCATAAAATTGCAGCGCGGTTGCTGTCATTATGATAGAATCTTCCCCAAATGCACCATAGTTATAAACAACTTTGACAATTTCCTCTGTAAAAAAGGTGAAATAAATAAAAACAGGAATAAACAAATATAACAGCACCTTTATATTTGTTTCCATTAATTTTGTGAAGTCTTTCCAGTTCGAATGATTTACGTATTCGACAAATTTAGGATACATAACTGTTAAAACAGGAGCAGCAATTAACCCAAGCGGAATAAAGTATAGCTTTTGGGAGTAATTAAGAGCCGCGATGGATCCTTCTTGTAATCCGGAGACTAGTGTACGATCTACAAGTAGATTAATTTGAACAGACATACTTGTAATAAAAGCAGGAATGCTCAAAGATATCATGGTTTTTAAAGAAGGATCTTTCCAATCGATTACAAATTGATAGCGATATCCTTCACGCTTGGAGGCGAAATAAACGAGTATATTTTGTACGATGTTTCCGACAATAACACCTAATGCTAGTGCATAAATTCCTATCCATTGTACAAGGCAAATAAAAATAATAAGTGTAATACCGTTTAATACAACCCATTGCATACTCGTAATACGAAATTTATGTAAACTGTTCAAATAAGCATTAAAAATATCAATCATGAATGTACAAAATACAGTCGGAAAAATAATTTGCAATAGATGAGCCGATAATAAAGCTGTTTGCTCAGGGAGCCCATGCGCAAATATTGAAATGAAGAAGCGGGGCTGTAATTCAATGAGCAAAAGCGGAATGAAAAAAATAAGTAGAACGATGTTTAAAAAGTTATTCATAAATCGATATGCTTTATGTGGATCTTTTCCTTTTAACTCCATAAAGATAGGAATGAAAGAAAAGGCGAAAGCCCCTGTAATACCAGTGAAAACAATAGTTGGTATATTTAAAGCTACAACGTATGCGTCAACGGCATAATTTGTACCAAAATAAGCTCCAAGTGTTACTTCTTTTGTGAATCCAAGTAGTTTTCCTAAAGCTGTCCCAAGGGTGAAAAATAGTGTTACAATGAGAAATCTTTTTGTATTGTCTTGAGATGCCTCTCTACTCATTTATAATCAATTCCTTATTTAAATTTAATTCTTTTTCAAGCATAATTTATTTGTATGTAAAAATCAAATATATCTTGGTAACGTAAAATGTTTCCCAATTAAAAAAGGATATCACCTAATAGGGGCGGATATCCTTTTTAGCTCGCAATAAAAGACCGTAATAATTCCCGCCTCTTATAACAAAACAATAGTATGAAATAACGGTTTCACCTTATGAAGCAAAGTGACTATTCTGATAGGCAGAACGGCGAACAGCATAGTATATACGAGGTGCAATAACTGCACCGATCATTGTAAAGATGATATCTTTTACAGCAAACCACATCATAACTTTCCAAGCTGCTGCATAGCTAATATGACCGCCTACCCAATTGTTTATAGCTAAGTACATATAAGTCGTTCCGATGATATAGACAAGAATGATTCCGACAGCAGAAGCAGTAGCAAATGTACCGAATTTTGGGTTTTTGACTTGCTCAACGATTTTACCTGTTACATAAGCAACAACAATGAAAGAAAGAATAAATCCGCCAGTTGGGCTTAATAGAGTACTAAACCCAGCTTGAAAGCCAGCGAATATAGGTGCTCCTGCAATTCCAACTAGTGTATAAACAATCATAGATAAGGCCCCGATTCGGCTTCCAAGAAGAAGACCAGCTAAAATAGCAAAGAATGGCTGCATAGAAAGCGGAACACCTGCAACTTGTAGAAATGGTGCCCAAGATGTAATATTTGCACCAATCGCCATAAGTGCGACAAACATTGCAGCTAAAGCTAAGTCTGATGCACGAAGTTTATTCATAATGTTAACCCCCGAGTGTTTTGTAGTTAACATTATCGTACTGAATTCATCTATGCATTGTCAATTAGAATATTTTGATATTTTGGATTTAACACTTCACGAAGTAGTGTATATGGAATCCGGAATTGTGGAATACCACTTGCGTACGGCGCAATTTCGTACAGCGGGAAATAAATCATGAGATGATCTTGTTCTAAAACGTATTTGAGCTTTTTTTCGTTCATCGCTTTCTCGGCAGCATCTGGGAAGAAGTTCTCCTTATTTTGCTCAATTTGTCTAACGATTTCTGTCTTAATGATTGTTTCATATTGACTATCTTTTTGAAATAAGTCTGCTAAGCGGAGAGGTTTGTTTTTCTCTACATCAAATGTATTTGCTTTCCACTCATACATGCCATGAGCGCCGCCCGTATATTGATAGCGATTTACATATAGACTGAGCAATGGGAATTTATTTAATCCTACTTTGTAGTCAACATTCGCGATATATGGATGAAATGGAGCATCTGTCTCTTTTGATTGTTCATAATATGTTTTTGCATCTTTTTCTAAGTTCTTTTTAAACTGGTTCGTGCTTTTTTCATAATACGTATTTAATTTCTTTTGAAATTGTCCATCTGGAATATTATGAAATTGTGGATAGTTAAGTTGATATTCAAAATAAGGGTTCTTACCTTTTTGGGTCATAGTATGAACTTTAATTGTAAGGTTAGATGTTTGGGCTGCTATTGCATTTTTTGGTACAATAGCGATAGAGAAGTAAAAAAATAATATAATATATAATAGTTTCTTCATAAAAGGTACCTCCATGTATTATAGATTCACTGATAGTTTGAAAAGAAATAGATATTATTATGCGTTTTTTGGTAATTCGAAAGGGGATAATCGTATGCCTAAAACATTAATGGAAGCATTAGGTATTGAATTATTAGAAATGACAGAGGAGAAGGTTGTAGCGACAATGCCAGTACATGGAAGTACGCATCAACCATTTGGTTTTTTACACGGAGGAGCATCTGTTGCTCTAGCGGAAACAGTTGCAAGTGTTGGTACATATAATTTAATTGATCAAGATAAATATCTGTGCTTTGGTCTTGAAATTAATGCAAATCATTTACATTCAAAACGAGAAGGAATTGTAACAGCGATCGGAACACCACTTCACAAAGGGAAAACGACGATGGTGTGGGACATTCGAATTATTGATGAAGACAATACTTTAATTTGTATTTCCAGATGTACAGTTGCAGTGAAAGAGAAAAAATAAAAACGATTGCCGATATTGGCAATCGTTTTTTTTCTTTCATGCTGTATTCATGTGTTGAACATTGTGGAAGGGTCTTTATCCCGTATTAACGGGCAGTAAAGGATCGAGAAGAGCGGGGAAGAAAACTGCCCGTAAAAGCCCGATTGGTGAGAGCTTTCCATCAGTGAGAAAAGCGTCACTGATGGAAGTTTCACTTTATATCCTGTCGAAGCGCCGATATATTGAGAAGATGAAAAAAACGACTGCTTCAAGCAGTCGTTTTCTCATTAAAATTGAATTTTCTTTTCTAAGAAGCCTTTTAGTTCGCTAATTGGCATACGTACTTGTTCCATTGTGTCACGGTCACGTACTGTAACTGCTTTGTCTTCAACAGAGTCGAAGTCGTAAGTGATACAGAATGGTGTACCGATTTCGTCTTGACGGCGGTAACGTTTACCGATAGAACCTGTTTCATCGAAGTCCACCATGAAGTCTTTTGCAAGTTCTGCGAACACTTCTTGTGCACCTTCAGATAGCTTTTTAGAAAGTGGCAGGATTGCTGCTTTAAATGGCGCTAATGCTGGGTGGAAACGAAGAACTGTACGAGAGTCGTTCTCTAATTGCTCTTCTTCGTATGCATCACATAAGAATGCTAATGTTACGCGGTCTGCGCCAAGAGATGGCTCGATACAGTATGGTACGTAACGCTCATTCGTTTGTGGATCTACATAGTTAAAGTCTTCAGTAGAATGCTCCATATGACGGTTTAAGTCAAAGTCTGTACGAGACGCGATGCCCCAAAGTTCGCCCCAGCCAAATGGGAATTTAAATTCAATATCAGTTGTTGCGTTACTGTAATGAGATAATTCTTCTTCACCGTGGTCGCGAAGACGCATACTTTCTTCGTTCATACCAAGTGTAAGAAGCCAGTTTTTACAAGTGTTGCGCCAGAATGTGAACCATTCTAAATCGTCGCCAGGTTTGCAGAAGAATTCAAGTTCCATTTGTTCAAACTCACGTGTACGGAATGTAAAGTTACCAGGTGTAATTTCATTACGGAAGCTTTTACCGATTTGGCCGATACCAAATGGAAGCTTTTTACGCATAGAGCGTTGAACGTTTTTGAAGTTTACGAAAATACCTTGTGCTGTTTCAGGACGAAGGAAAATTTCGTTTGTGCTAGATTCTGTAACACCTTGGAATGTTTTAAACATTAAGTTGAACTGACGAATTTCAGTAAAGTCTTCGCTGCCGCAATCTGGGCATTTTACTTCGTGTTCTTTCATTAATCCAGCCATTTGATCGAAAGTAAGACCGTCAACAATCATTTCGATGCCTTTTGCATCTAAAGCATCTTCGATTAATTTATCAGCACGGTGGCGCGCTTTACATTTTTTACAGTCGATCATTGGATCGTTGAAGTTTCCAACGTGACCAGATGCTACCCAAGTTTTTGGGTTCATTAAAATTGCTGCGTCTAAACCTACGTTATACGGAGATTCTTGAATGAATTTTTTCCACCAAGCTTTTTTCACGTTGTTTTTTAATTCGATACCAAGTGGACCGTAATCCCAAGTATTTGCAAGACCGCCGTAAATTTCAGAACCTGGAAAAACAAAACCACGATGCTTTGCTAAGTTTACGATTTGTTCCATTGAAGCCATTTTCAATTCCTCCTTAAAAGGTAACGTATTGGCGATGAAGGATAGAGTAGTACTTGTAGAAGTGATTAGGGGAGTGAGCCGCTTCCGCTTTTCAATAAAAAAACGCTCGTCCCAAGGCTTATTCAGCCTAGGGACGAGCGTTTGCCCGCGGTTCCACCCTAGTTGACACACAAAATTGTATGTCCACTTTATATTGCATTGCTCGGGACTGCCTTTTTCCTTGCAGTTTCAGGCTTTCACCATCCCTGAATCGCTTCGTTTTTGCAAGTACTTATTTGTCCTTCATCGCTACCATATTTAAAAAATAGATGACCATATTTTATCATGTTCTCTTTTAATTCACAATAGAGAGACGTATTTAGCGTAGTATATGCAGTATCTAGTATGTAGTATAGCCCAAAAATTACTGCTCGAATACATTTTTGATATGTTTAATAGCTTCACGTTTACTAAGCGGTGCAAGATGATGTGTTTGTACGAATTCCCATACAGCTTTCGGATTTGTTTTTGCGTATTCACGAAGCACCCAGCCAATTGCTTTTTGAATGAAAAATTCTTTAGAGTGACTGAGCTGCTCGATTAACGAGAAGAGGAGTTTCATATCTGTTTTTTCTTTATACTTAAGCTGGAATAAAAGGCATGTTCTTTGTAGCCACATATTGTTAGACGCCATCCACTTTTGCACATACGGTTCGATTAAATGCGGATGCGCCGCCAAGATGAGGCCGACAAAATGACTTGCAAGCATATCCACAGAATCCCACCATGATTTTGTAGTAATGAGCTCTTCTAAGAGTGGTAAATGCGTTTCCTTTAAATGTTTGCGATATTTATCTAATAGAGTTAAAGCAAGCATTTGAAATTCTCGTTCTGGCAGTGCCCATAGTTCGCGAAGAATAACAGGAAGTTCTGCTCCTTTTGGTGCCTCAGTATTTTGTGACACTTCCCGAAATAACTGTTTTCGCTCTGGTGTTTGAATGCCGAGAAATGGAAAGTGATTTTTCATATAACGTTCCATTGGTTCTGCTTTTTCCCGGTTGCGATGTGCTTCAAAGTGTTTCTGTAGGCTTTCTGTGAAAGGATGCATATATTCACTCCTTATTCTTATTTTTCTATTTAAGTGTAACGCTTTTGGGACAAGATAAAAATTTTTTTATCCACTTCTTAATACTTTCCGTTACGAATATATAGAAAAAGAACGGAACTGAGTTAAAAGGGGGTATTAAGATGGGGGATCAAGTTGTAATAAGCGGGACAGCGGATGACGGGATTATAGCCGGATTTTTAGCATTAGGACTTATTTTTGTCATTATCTTTTTAGTTTGGGCTGTAGCTGCTTATTTATTAACAGCATTTGCGCTGTATAACATGGCAAAAGCTGATGGATTGGAAGATGCCTTCTTTGCATTTATTCCATTTTTAAACTGTAAAACATGGGGAGATTTAATTGGAAAGAAATTACCGCAATTTATGCAGCCGCAAGCGGGATGGAAGTTATTTGGTGTGTATGTTGCCTGCTTTATTATCGGATGGATTCCATTTTTGCATACTATATCTTCAGTCCTATTGATTGCGTTAGGTATTTATATCGTATATTTACTATTAGAAAGATACACAACAAATGCAGTACTATATACGGTGCTACATGTTATTACATGTTCTATTTTTCTTCCAATTCACTTATTTGTAATTCGAAATAAGGAACCGAGATATTAAGGATAAGAAAAAACGGAAGGGGTTTCCTTCCGTTTTTTCTATTGTCTAGCTCAAGCGGCTAGCATGGTCAGTGGCTAGCATGGTCAGTGGCTTCACTTCTCATTCTGAGCGAGCCGCTTTCGCTTTCCGTTACATTAAGTAACGGAAATAAATATAAATGTTCGAAATGATTAATGAAACAATTGTAATTGGGAAGCCAACTTTTAAGAATTCCATATAGCTAAAGCTATGTCCTTCGCGGTTTGCAATACCTGCAACGATTACGTTTGCGGATGCCCCGATTAATGTTCCGTTTCCGCCTAAACAAGCGCCAAGTGCTAGCGCCCACCAGAGTACGTCGACCTGTGCATCAGATGGTGTTAAGCCAAGTCCAATTGTCATATCATTAATAAGCGGGATCATTGTTGCGACGAATGGAATATTATCAATCGTTGCAGAAGCGATGCCAGATACCCATAAAATAAGTACAGCAGCGAAAGAAATGTCACCGCCAGTTATATTTAATACTTGCTGTGCTAACGATTTAATTAAACCAATATCGATAAGACCGCCAACAAGTACGAATAAGCCAGCAAAGAAGAAAATTGTAACCCATTCTACATTAGCAAATACTTCTTCAATTTCATGCTCTTTTACACCGATTAACATTAATACTGTTGCTCCTGTTAAGGCAATAACTGCTGCATCAACGTGAAAAATAGAGTGCGTCATGAATCCGATGATTGTAAGCCCCAGTACAGTTAGTGATTTTTTCATTAGTACTGGATCTTTAATGTATTGCTTTTCATCTAGACTCATTAATTTTTTAATTTGGATTGGATCAGCTATTAATTGTTTTCTATACATGAAGTACAGCATAACCGCTGTCACTGCAATAATGATGATTACAATTGGAGCTAAGTTCACTAAGAAAGCATTAAAATCTAAATGTTTATTTGCAGAGCCAATCATAATATTTGGAGGATCACCGATAAGTGTAGCGGTTCCACCGATATTTGAGAAAATAATTTCTGATATTAAATACGGAACAGGATTTACTTGTAAAATACGTGTGATAGATAGTGTAACTGGTACAACGAGAAGAACCGTTGTTACGTTGTCTAAAAAAGCGGAGCCAACTGCAGTTAATAAAGAAAGGATAATTAAAATACGAATTGGATTTCCTTTCGCTTTCTTAGCGGATTTAATCGCAACATATTGAAAGACCCCTGACTTGCTCGTAATGTTAACTAAAATCATCATACCAATGAGTAAGGTAATCGTTCCCCATTCAATATGCTTCGTAAAAGCATTATGTAAGTCAACAACTCCTACAATTACCATTAAAGCTGCACCAAGCAGTGCGATGACAGCGCGGTTAATTTTTTCAGAAATGATGATGGCATATGTAACTAAAAAGACAGCAATTGCAAAATAGTATTGCCAGTTTGCAATTTCTTGTGTTGTTTCATGCAAAAATCCCATCTCCTCTCAGTAGTTTTTCTTATTGTTTGATACGATTATGTAATAAACACAATTAAAGCCATTATAAAGTAGAAAAATGTAAGATGTAAATGAAAGCAATTGTTTTGTCATATTTTCTGCATAAATGAATTGAGTTATTTTCTTATTTTTGAAAATATTTGCTGTTATTTGACATATATATAAGATACATCTCATTGAACCAATTAGGCTCTTACGGAAGCTTTTCCTTTCTCAATTAGGATTCATGTATGTAAACGTGTTCGCGGGTATTTGGTGTGATATAATGGATGAATATGGAAGAATTTATAAGGAAGGGATCGTATGGATGAACAACAATTATTATTTTTAGATTTTGAGTTCACGATGCCTCAGAATCGAAAAAAGCCAAAAGGATTTTTTCCGGAAATTATTGAAGTAGGAATTGTTTCGGTTGTAAATCATGTTGTAGTTGATACGTATTCTTCTTATGTAAAACCGGAAACTTTTTCATCGTTAACAGAACGGTGCAAAAAGTTTTTAGGAATTCAGCAAGAAGCAGTGGATGATGGGATTTCATTTGCAATGCTTGTTGAAAAGCTGGCAAACTATGATAAACGTTGCAGTACAACAATTGTGACGTGGGGAAACATGGATATGAGAGTGCTGAAACATAATTGCGAAATAGCGAATATTCCTTATCCGTTTACGGGACAATGCCGTGATTTATCGTTAGAGTATAAGCGTTTTTTTGGGGACCGCAACCAAACTGGATTATGGAAAGCTATTGAAGCATACGGAAAGGTCGCTACAGGTAAGCATCACTGTGCGTTAGATGATGCGATGACGACATATAACATTTTTAAACTTGTTGAGAAAGATAAACAATACTTAGTAAAACCAGCTCCTCCAACACTTGGCGAGCTTGTAGACTTTTCGAAAGTATTAAAAAAGGTAAGTGCACAATAACAGCCAAATTACAATCATAATTGTAATTTGGCTGTTTTGTTTGTTCAGCGCTACTGATCTTACAATTGATAATCATGCTTTAATTGTTCTAGCATTTGTAAACTTCGCTGTGCAAATGGAGAGTCGTCCTCTTGTAATTGTTGCATTTGTTCGGTTAATGCTTTTTGAAGCGATTCTTTATAATCAGGCACGTCACCTTCATATTGCTTGACCATTTGCTGTGGGATATTTGTTTGTTCACGAAATGCTAAGGCACGGCGTTCATGGAAAAAGGGCACGTCAGTTTGTTTTACGTTATGTAAGTCGCCTTGCATTGGATGTTTCATAACTGCGAGCACCTTTACAAGATAATGCTGTGGACGAACATTAGTAATTTCACCAATGTACTTCCCTGTTTTGTAAATGCCTGTTACAACATCACCAATTTGGAATGTTTCATTCATATTATTCACCTCTTTTTCATAGTAAGCAATGAAAGAGAAGGAGTCAAAAAAGAAAGGAAGTTTTGTTTAGACTGAAATTTCTGTATAATTAGTTGTATAAGGAAATAAACAAAGGAGTGAAGAATTATGATGCCTTTATACTTTCCAGAAGACAAGACAGAATATATTATACCTGGTATTGTATGCGTGTTATTTCTTGTTGGAGCAGTTGCTACATGGCGTATTTTTATTAAATCATCAGAACGAGAAGCGGAGAATCTAAAAGAGATGGAAAAACGTATTATGGGACAAGAGAAACGGTAAAGCGAAACTTCCTTTTGGAGTGTTTTTCTCCAAAAGGTTAGTTGAGCCAATCGGGTTCTTACAGACGGTTTGTTATTTCTTCATAGCCGAGCATCTTACCGACTGTTAGAGCGGGATAAAGCGAAACTTCCTTTTGGAGTGCTCTTCTCTAAAAGGTTAGTTAAGCCAATCGGGCACTTACGGATGCTTTTTCGTCCAGAATTGTCTTAAGTATAGCGTCTATAAGTGGCAGGAGTTTTTGTATGTTTCCTTCTAGGCTCGGACAATATAAGAACAGAATGAGTCTGGAGGGAATACGGATGAAAAAGCAACTCGTATTGGGATGTTTCGCAGCCTTCCTCTTTGCTGGATGTGCACAAGAGAAGCCGACAAAAATAGAAGTGAAGCTTTACAATGCTTTTGGAGATAAAGTTGGAACAGCTAAGGTCTCTCAGGAGACAAGCGGTGTAAAGATTTCTATTAAAGCAGAAGGATTTACACCTGGTGTACACGGAGTACATATTCATGAAATGGGTGAATGTAAAGCACCGGACTTTATTTCTTCTGGAGATCATTTTAATCTCGATAAAAAAAAGAAACATGGATTATTGCATCCGGAAGGGTATGAAAACGGAGATTTACCGAATGTAATTGCAGATGGTGAAGGAAAGATTAAAGCGGACCTTACTGCACCGCAAGTGAGTTTAAAAGAAGGAAAAACAACGCTGCATAAAAAAGACGGCGCATCGCTTATTATTACAGAAAATGCAGATGACGGGATGACGCAACCAGCTGGAAATTCGGGGAAACGGATTGTATGCGGTGTGATTGTGAAAAAAGCTTCAGAGATAAAAAAGGAAAAAGGAAAAGGGAAGTAAAGAAAAATGTTCGAAAGACCGAACGTTTAAAGGCTGCCGGGAAAGTCTCGGCAGCCTTTATATATTTTGATGTTAAAATCGCGGATACACGTTCTTGGATGCGGGCACAAAGTGTTTCAACAAAATTTGATCCTTTGTGTAAGGTAACTCATATTCACGTGCGACATCCGCTAAAGCACGGGCAATTTCACGACGATAAGCAGCCGTCGAAGAACGAACATGGAAGTTTCACTTTATCACCTGAAAATATTTGTTTTACTACTTGATACCCCAGTTTGTATTAATATAACCTATTAATATATGATATTTCCATTTTATCCCTGTATTTGTGGACGGTAAGACCCTCACTTCAAGATTCAGAGAGAAACGTTGTCCAGCTCTAGCGGCTAGAATCTCCGGTCGTTTCGCCCCCTCGGACGAGGCAAAAAGCACCTCTCTGTCGGGGGCTCCAACGTCCTGCGATTCTGAGCGAGCCGCTTCCGCTTTTCTAAAGAAGATAGGCGGGGGATAAAGAAAGGGGATTACATGAAAAAGAAGCTTCTATATATTGAGGACAATAAGGAAATTGGTGCTTGGGTATGTGAAGATTTATTCGAACGGGGCTATCAGGTAACTTGGATTACTTCAGGTGAAGGTGCCATTGAACATATGGCGGAAATCGACCTAGTAATTCTTGATATTATGCTTCCAGGATTGGATGGTTTTTCAGTTGGACAGCGATTGAAAAAGGAATTTCCAAAAACCCCTATTTTAATGCTATCCGCTAGATCATCGATTGATGATAAGGTGCAGGGGCTGCAGTTTGCAGATGATTATATGACAAAGCCTTTTCACCCCGATGAACTCGCGGCACGGGTGGAAGTGCTGCTCAGACGGTTTGACAAGATAAGCTCCCCGCTCATTGTACTATCACATCTCCGCATTTATTTGAATGAGAACCGCATTGTGGATTCCAGATCGAATAATGATGTCATACTTACGGCTAAGCAGTTTCAAATTTTCACCTATTTACTCCGTCATCCAAACCAAATCTTAACAAAAGAACAAATTTATGAGGCTGTATGGGGAAATCCGTATATCGAAGGAGATAAAACCTTAATGGTACATATCCGCCATTTACGCGAAAAAATAGAGCAGGAGCCAAGTCAACCACAAATAATTGAAACAATTCGCGGTATTGGATACAGGGTGAAACAATGAAATTCCGACATTCGCTGTTAGCTAGATATTTGTTGATCATTACAACTGCGCTCGTTTTATGGCCGTTTGTTTTACCTCTTTATTACTTGCCGAAATATACACTAGACAAGGAGATGTACCAAAAGGTCAAGTATATGGATACAAAAAAGTTGGAACAAATGTGGAATGATGAGGCAGCAAAGTTGGACGGGGCGCCTCCAGATCAAGTGGACAAACAACTCCGTTCGTTAAAAGAGCGATATTCAATGGCGACAATGTTTTGGGTTGACGCCGCAGGCAAAACGCAGCTCAAACTTCCCGAAAAACAGAGTATACCTGACCAATGGACGTTTCAGGAAAGCACTAAGTTTATGAAGAAAAATGTTGATAATAACCTGTTCACAATGATTGCTTTTATTGGCGGCGACCAGAGTCAAGGCTTTATGGTTTTTCAAGTCCCTCTTTCCGTTACACAACCAGCCAGCTTGTCTTTCATCGATGATAAGTTTTTGCTAGTATATGCTGTGCTTGTCTTTGCAATTTTTCTAATTACATCTTGGGTATTTTTCTCGAAAATTCGCAAACGGCTCGTTCAACTACAAACCGCAATGGCCGAAGTCGATGAGAACGGCATTCCTCAGAAAATTCTCATTCGTAAAAAGGACGAAATCGCGCAACTAGGGTCGGCATTCAATCATATGATTGACGAGTTGACAAACGGTAGGAAACGTGAACTGGAGGAGGAAGTTCTTCGTAAACAATTGATTGCTAATATATCACACGATTTACGGACACCACTCACCACCATCCGTGGACATGCTTATTCATTGCAAAAGGAAACTTTATCTCCTAAAGGGAGGGAATCGCTTCATTTGATTGAAAGAAAGGTAGATGCTCTTAGCCAATTGCTTGAAAACCTTCTTTCCTACACGTTATTATCGGCGGGAAAATATACTTTGCAACAGAAGAAGACAGATATTATCCGATTAATCCGGACTTCCGCTGCAGGGTGGTTTCCTGTATTTGAAAAGGAAGGATTTGAAGTAGAAGTTCATTTGGCAGAAAAAGCTTTAATGTGGAATGTTGATCCGCACTGGTTTACCCGTATATTAGATAATCTATTCCAGAATGTTGTTAGACACGCAAAAGCTGGACGGTATGTTGGTGTAAGTTTGGAAGAGTTAAATGGAAGGACTGCTATTGTTGTTGAGGACAAAGGCCCCGGAATGGATAGCATCTCTAATGAAAAAGGAGCCGGAATCGGCTTATCCATCGTTTCATTGATGCTCCAAGAAATGAATCTTGAATGGCAAATAACAAGTTCTACGAACGGCACTCGCATTTATCTATATGAAAAAGTTGAACTGTAAATGAAATAAGCACTGTACATGCATTAGCTCGTCTGGAAAAAGTTAAACGAAATTTAAACTAGACCCCACCATCATTTTAACCTTCACTGATTAGAATGATGGTGGGGTTAAATTTTGAAACATAAATAAATACCAATACCCTATCTGGTTGGTTCCTTAGCTTCAGGTCGTAGGTGTTTACAATAGTAAAGAAAAGAGGATGATTTCAATGGAGACTTCATCACCCATAATTGAAGAAAAGATTAGAAAAGGTTTTACACGATGGCCCTTATGGATTGGATATGGCGCTGTGGGATGGTCACTGCTCTACGGGGCTGTACAGCTCTATTGGTTACTTGGAGGGGGGGGTTATCCCTTCAAACGTGGTGAAATGGATTTGTTTGCGGCTATGGTTACTTATCTTCCCTCCAAAGTTGGAGGCCTCATTTTTGTTATTCTTTGTTTATTAGGAATAGTGATTGGTGTAGCTATGCAAAAAACATGGAGAAATGTTTTTCCTCGGTGGCTAATCCTTACTTTTGCTTGGGGTTTTGCTGTTGCCTTGCTCCTTTTTATTCCTGATATTAGCCTAATTATGGTCATGGCTTATGCCTTTTTATTTAAGTTTGCTTTTAACTGGATTATGCTCAATCAGGTCATTTGTATTATAGGTGCTCTTCTTTGGATTATGACTGCTGTCGCATATCAACGTAGGACCCGTGATGCTTGTGAATATTGTGGACGGACAGAGAATGGAAACACATTTTTATTGGTACGCTGGGGGAGATGGCTGACCATTATTGCAGCTCTTGCACCTATTCCCTATGCCCTCACACGTTTTGCGTGGGCACTTAATATCCCTTTAGGAGTCGACCCGCAATTCCTTCATGATTTTTCAAAGCTCAATCCTACGGCACAGATAACAGAATGGGTATTTGGGTCTATTTGCATAGGTGGAGGGATTCTTACACTTGGTTTGATTCAAAAATGGGGTGAAATATTCCCTCGTTGGTTCCCGTTCATTGGTGGTAAAAGAGTTCCCATCATGCTCGCGGTAGTTCCAGCCTCTATTATAGCCATTGCTGTAACTGCAGCCGGTTTTGTCTTTACCTTTAGTTTTTTTGCTGTGACATTTCACCTTATGCCAGTCGATAACATCCTCCTCAGTCAGATATGGGGGACGGTTGGACCTATGGTTTTCTGGGTGCCATGGGGAGTAGCGCTTGGTCTTGCTGCCATCGCTTACTATTATCGTCGGCGTGGTAAGTGTACGCATTGTGGGAGAGACGATCAAAATTGAAGCAGAAAAAGGAGAGTTGCATGAATATGAACAAAATAACGAATAATGGAGAATCTTCCGTGCAAATATTGAATGTTTTTGAACGCTTTACAAAGAAAGCGGTATGGCCTGGTTACGTTGGTTGTCTATGGGCATTCATGTATGCAGTTTTTGTTCGGTTTTATGAAGCGGCAGGGGGGAAGATAGGCCTTTCGGGCCAATTTAATGATCCTAAATCAGTTTATATGGCAAGTTACATTGCTGGTGTCATCATCATGTTATGTGGATTTGCCTTGCTTTTACTTATCAAACCATGGGGAAAGGTCATTCCGAAATGGGTGCCGTTGATTGGAAACAGAAAGATCCATCGTCTTATTTTATTAATCCCTACTCTTATCGGAACTGCCTTTTTAATTGCTCATGGAGTCAGTGGCATGATTACAAAAGCTTTGCTTTTGGCAGGTGTTATTACAATTAACTTCCCTGGCTGGATTGTACTCGATGTCCATAGCCTAGCTGTATGGGATCTCTTGTTTTACGAACCGTGGTTTGTCATTATGGGTATTTTGGCAGGTTTGACTGCTTCCCATTATGCGCAAGCTTCCGGTGTTTCACTTTCTGCATTTAGACGCTGTACGTTAATTTATTTGAGTTTGGTTTTTCTCCTTACTGCGCTTTTTGTGTTCGCTATAATTTTTGACTTCGGAAAATTATAATTACCGCTACTGCGTCGGATCTTATATGAATCTATCACCATACAGATTTTGGTTTGGCGCAGCAGCGGATTTTTATCCCGCATTAACGGGCAGTAAGACCCCCACCTCAAGATTCAGAGAAAAGCAAAGAAGATAGGTGGGGGTAGTTCAATCAAAGAATGTTGGAATGTATAATAACCAGGCTTAAGTCACATAGATAGCTTTTCCTTGGAAGTACATGAAAACGCGCATTGTAAGCGGCGGAGCGCATCTTCTAATACAGGGCGTGGACAGCCGAGATTTAAACGAATGTGTTGCTCACCGCCAACACCAAATTTTTCTCCTGGCTCTACAATGATTCTCCCTTTTTTTTCTAATAATTCCATTCGCTCATTTTGAGTCAGCCCAAGTTTGGAACAATCAATCCAAAGTAAGAATGTACCATCTGGCTGAATGACGGATAGTTTCGGAATATGCTGTTTAATAAAGTCACATGCAAAGCGTGCATTCTCTTCTATATAAGGTAACAGCTCCGCTAGCCATTCATTGCATTCTGTGTATGCACTTTGCATTGCTGCGTAAGCAAACGTGTTTAAGCCGTGAAAGCCTTGGCGGTGCTGCACAGCGGTAAAGGCATCTCGCAGCTTTTCATTTGGAATAATAATAACCGATGCTTGCAGTCCAGCAATATTAAACGTTTTACTTGGAGCGATGCATGTAACAGTTCGCTCTGCTAAGTTTGCTGATAAAGAGGCAAGTGGTATATGCTTGCGTCCATTAAAGATAATATCAGCATGAATTTCGTCTGCAATGACGATTACATCATATATTTCGCAGAGCGTACCGAGTTTAGTCAACTCTTCCACTGTCCATACACGGCCAATCGGATTGTGCGGACTGCACAGGAACATCAGTTTCACACCTTGCTGAAATTGTTTCTCTAACTGTTCAAAATCCATTTTGTAAACACCGTTTTCTAAGCGCAGTGGATTGGTAAGCACTTGACGTCCATTCGTTGTTACCATTTCGAAAAATGGTGAATATACAGGCGGCTGTACAAGTACTGAATCTTGCTTTTCGGTAAAAGCTTGTACAGAAACACTAAGTGCAGGAACGATGCCAGCGCTAAAGACAAGCCATTCTTTTTCAATGACCCAATTATATTGTGTTTTTACCCAATGACAAATTGCTTCTTTTACTTGTTCACTTGAAGTGTTATAACCGAAAATCGGATGTTGTAACCGTTTGGTTAAGGCGTCTTGAATTGGTGAAGGAACAGGGAAGTCCATGTCTGCAATCCAGGCATGAAGAAGTTCCTCGTTTTTATGTGTATCCCATTTAACGGAATTTGTCCCGCGGCGATTTACCATTTCGTTAAAATTCCCCATATTTGTTACTCCTTTCAATAATAGGTTAAAAGTACTGAATGTTCTCTCATTTCTTCTAGCATAGCTGATATGATACGATAAAGAAAAGTGGAAAATAAGAAAAAGGCGGGAAGTGTATGGGGACGTATGAGAAAATGATAGATTTTGTGAAGAGTTGGGATCCGTTTCGAATGGGGCCAGAATTTTATGAAACAGAAGCAAGTGACATCGTCTACATTGTAAGTACATTTGATGATGCGAAATATATCGCAAAGAAAATACAGCACATTTATTTGCTATCATTTGAAAAAACATTACCTATTGAAAAGTGTCAATGGTTAGCAGAACAATTGTTACTATTAAAAGGTGGCGGAAGCTGTACGCTATAAAGTGAAACTTCCTTTTGGAGCGTTCTTCTCCAAAAGGTTAGTTGAACCAATCAGGCCCTTACGGACGCTTCTTTCATAAGAATTGTCTTAAGTATAGTGCTCGTAAGTAGCGGGAGAAAGAGGCTGAAATCCAGAAGGTCATAGAAGTTAGACTTTTGGGTGTCAGCCTCTTTCTTTATCCTGCTATTCGAGGGCTTAGTGCTGGTATGCGCCAAGTGCGTTCAATTTGCTAAGAAGGTCATAATTTCTTCATATACGTGTTCCGGCTTTTCTTCTGGTAATAGATGTCCTGTGTCTTCATAAGAGATAAAGTGTGAATGCTGCAGGTCATTGTGTAATCGGTATCCGACATTAATAGGAACAATGCGATCTTTTTTTCCCCAAATAAGCAAAGTAGGTGTTTTAATTTTTTGTAGTTCTTTTGATGTTAAGTCACCTTCGCGATCTCGAATCATGCGGGTTAGTGCAGGAAAGATGCGATTATCATAAAAAGGTGCTGCATAGCCTTGCATCATTTCATCATCGATTAAAGAATGATCGTGAACAACGTTCATTAAATTATAGATGATGCCTCGTCGTATAATCCAATTTTTTACGTATAAATGAAAGAACGGTAAATAAGAAGTATAGATAAGTGGCAATCTTGCTCGTGATAAATAGCTTGAACTGCATAAAAGAACTGTCCTTTGGATTAAATCAGGCCGCAACCGGCTTATATATAAAGCAATTTGTCCGCCCATTGAATGCCCTACTAAAATAATGTTTTTTGCTTGTAAATGTTCAATGAGTTCAATAACAATCGTTGCGAGGTTTTGATAAGAATATGTGAAATGAAATGATTTATCACTTTTTCCAAATGGCGGTAAATCTAGAGCAATCACATTCCCTTGCTGAGCTAAAAGCGGGATGAGACGCCGATAGCTAAAGGTCGAAGAGAGAAAACCATGAATTAAAACAAATGTTGGTTTTTCTTCTGCACAAAAAGACTGATAGAGCTCATAATGAACCGTAATCCCTCTTGTAGAAAAGGTGAAGTGAGGGAGTCGAACTTCGTTTTCCATCTTCATCACTCCGTTGTTTTTTGTTCATATCATCTCCTAGTTAGGGGAAATTATCCCGTGGAAGAAGGGAAAGCAGGAAGAAAACCAAATGTATAAAAAAAACAAAACCACTGTGATGTGGTCTTGTCTTTTGGTTGATCATTTCAGTTCATTGACGAGATTTGGAGGGGTAATCCCTTGCAGTCCGGCTACTAAGTTTTTTGCTGCTGTCATCGCCATGTTTTGGCGTGTTTTTAACGTCGCGGAACCAATGTGAGGGAGCGTAACGACATTTGGTAGAGATAACAATGGATTATCTTTTTCAATTGGTTCTTGTGTAAATGTATCAATGCCTGCCGCGAAAATTTTTCGTTGTTGCAGCGCTTCGATTAATGCTGTTTCATTTACCGTTTTACCGCGAGACGCATTAATAAAAACAGCCGTTTCTTTCATTACATTAAATTCTTTTTCTCCAATTAAATGATGAGTTTCTTCTGTTAATGGTGTAAGTAGAACAATAAAATCTGCTTTTTGCAGTAACGTTTCTAATTCGCAATATGTTGCGCCAAGCTCTCGTTCTGCTTTTTCTTTGCGGCTTCGATTGTAGTACAAAACGTCCATATCGAATCCGAATTTCGCACGTTTGGCAACGACTTCTCCGATGCGACCCATGCCGATGATTCCGATTGTTTGGTGGTGAACGTCTAAGCCGAAATGTTCTTTGTTAATTTCTGCATTCCATTCTCCAGATTTCACGTAACGATCAAGCTCGCAAACGCGGCGAGAGGCAGATAGCATTAATGCAAATACAAGATCAGCGACAGTATCATCTAACACGTACGGTGTATTTGTTCCGATTATGTTTCTTTTTTTCATAGCTTCGATATCGAAGTTGTCATAGCCGACAGAAATATTACTTACTACTTTTAACTGCGGAGCTGCTTGGAGTAATTCCTCATCAATGTTTGCCCCGAAATTTAATAGTCCATGTGCATCTTTTACTTTTTCTAATAGTACGTGGCGTGGGATTTTTTCGTTTTTATCCCATGCCTCATATTCATAATGCTCAGCAATGTATTCTTCAACAAAGGCAGGAACTTGTTCTGCGATGTATACTCTTTGTTTCATGGTTTCATCCCCTTTTTATATTATCCCACTACTTTTGGGCAGTAAGACTCTCACCCCAAGATTGTGAGAAAACAAGAAGATAGGTGAGAGTTAACTGCTGGCATGCGCCCGATTGGTTCAACTAACCTTTTGGAGAAGAACACTCCAAAAGGAAGTTTCACTTTATTGTTACATAATTCTCTGAAAAAATCTTCTTTTCAAATAGGAAAAGCAGTCTGTATAATTTAGAAAATACACAAAAAGGGAAGGACGAATATGATGACAGAAAAAGAATTAGAATTGTTAGCTTGTCTTGAAAAGAATAGCCGATTATCTGAAGAAACATTAGCCAAAATGCTAAACATAGATGTAGAAGAAGTGATAGCAATCCTTGAAAAATTAGAAAAGGAAAAAGTGATTGTAGACTATGTTACGCTTATTGATTGGACAAAGGTAAAAGAACATACAGGTTTAACAGCAATGATTGATGTGAAAGTTACACCGAAGCACGGTGTTGGATTTGACGCGGTAGCGGAGCAAATTTACCGATATCCAGAGGTGAAGTCAGTTTATTTAATGTCAGGTACATATGACCTTTCCATTACTGTAGAAGGAAAAGGGATGGCTGAAGTTGCGACATTTGTAGCGGAAAAGTTAGCGACAATAGAATCTGTTGTATCGACGACAACGCATTTTATTTTGAAAAAGTATAAACATGAAGGAATTATATATGAAAACAAAGATGATGATAAGCGAATTGTGGTGGCACCATGAGTAAATTTGAATTATCAAAAGTAGCACAATCTTTACAACCGTCCGGTATTCGTAAGTTTTTTGATTTAGCGGCGGGTATGAAAGGGGTTATTTCATTAGGTGTTGGCGAGCCTGACTTTGTAACGCCTTGGAATGTAAGACAAGCT
This sequence comes from Bacillus sp. AFS018417, assembly GCF_002560985.1. Taxonomy (NCBI): domain Bacteria; kingdom Bacillati; phylum Bacillota; class Bacilli; order Caryophanales; family Bacillaceae; genus Bacillus; species Bacillus sp. AFS018417. Next base: position 6,208 of record NZ_NTTM01000026.1, on the reverse strand, counting down.
TGCATTCGTTCATTAGAAGAAGGATATACGGCATATACTGCGAATGCTGGATTGTTAGAGCTGCGCGAAGAAATTGCAAAATATTTAGAAAAACAATTCGCAGTATCTTATGATCCGAAAGAAGAAATTATTGTAACGGTTGGAGCAAGCCAGGCGTTAGATGTCGCAATGCGTGCAATTGTAAATCCTGGTGATGAAGTTATTATTATTGAACCAAGCTTTGTATCATATGCACCGCTTGTTACGCTGGCTGGCGGGGTACCGGTACCTGTTTCTACATTTCCAAAGGATGAATTTAAAGTACAGCCGGAGCAGATTGAAGCTGCCATTACATCGAACACGAAAGCGATTTTATTATGTTCGCCAAACAATCCGACAGGAACGCTCTTAAATAAAGAAGAGTTAGAAAAACTTGCGGTCATTATAGAGAAATACAATTTAATCGTACTATCCGATGAGATTTATGCAGAGCTTGTCTATGATGAGACATATACAAGCTTTGCGAGTGTGAAACATATGCGTGATCATACAATTTTAATCTCTGGTTTTTCAAAAGGATTTGCGATGACAGGTTGGCGCCTAGGTTTGATCGCAGCCCCTCAACATTTTGCGGAATTGATGTTAAAGATCCATCAATATTCTATGATGTGTGCGCCGACGATGTCGCAATTTGCAGCATTAGAAGCACTTCGCTCTGGAGAACAAGAAGTTGTTCGAATGCGTGAGAGCTATAAACAACGCCGAAACTTTATGGCGACTTCATTTAATGAAATGGGACTAGATTGTCATATGCCAGGCGGAGCATTCTATGTATTTCCTTCAATTCGTTCAACGGGATTATCTTCGGCGGAATTTGCCGAACGTTTATTATTAGCGGAAAAAGTCGCTGTTGTACCTGGAAGTGTGTTTGGCGAGAGTGGTGAAGGATTTATTCGCTGTTCATACGCAACATCACTTGAACAACTTATGGAAGCGATGAAACGCATGAAACGGTTTATGGAGAACGAAAAAAGGACAAAACATAATACGTTTTGTCCATAAAAGGGGGGGAATACTAGAAAGCCATGTGTTAGTATTTTATCCCGATATTTGAAGATTTATACATGTTAAGGAAAATTTTTTCATGATTTTTGAATGAAATGTTAGTAAGTGGTATAATTTACTAATACAAAAGGTAAAACATATGGGAGTGTTTCTTATGTCAGACAAATACACAACAGGAGTGGTTGTGAAGGGAAAAGTGACAGGAATTCAAGATTACGGTGCATTCGTTGCATTAGATGAAGAAACGCAAGGTCTTGTGCATATATCTGAAATTACAAATGGGTATGTGAAAGATATTCATGATTTTTTAAAAGTTGGGGATGAAGTAGAAGTAAAGGTGCTTTCAGTTAATAGAGAGAACGGAAAAATGAGTCTATCATTGAAGGCTGCCAAACGTAAGCAAGGAAAGGTGCGTATACCGAATCCTTCTGCAAATGGATTTAACACATTGCGAGAAAAGTTAACAGAGTGGATTGAAGAATCTCAAATCACAAAATAAAAGCAGGGAGCATAGCTCTCTGCTTTTATTACTTGTTCACCAAGTAATCGGTGAATGTGATACATTATGATATAAAATAATCAAACATTTCTTTTGCTGCATTTGTAATCAGTATAAAGAAACATCCGTATGTCAGAAGTTAGTAAAGCATCATAGATCTCCACTTGTGTGAAAACAAGTGGAGATGCATGTTTTATAATATCATTTTAGAATGGTATTAGATTTATCGTACTTCACGTGCTTCTGGGTGTGTTCCAAGTTCTTCAGAAGGTTTAAATAATAAGCCAAGGTTAATTAAACCTGAAATACCCACAATACCATAGATAATTCGAGCAAATGCTGTATCTTGCCCTCCGAAGATAGCTGCTACTAAATCGAATTGAAAGAAACCAATGAGTCCCCAGTTTACTGCGCCGATAATCGTAAATACTAAGGCAATGCGTTGTAATGTACTCATTTTAAGCAGTCCCTCCTTAAATGATGAAGCAAAAACGAGATACATTCACTCGTTTAATGAAGCTTCCTTTATAGAATGGATACCTTTTGTTGTTCTTATACCCAAAAAATTAAAATTTCTCATTGTATACTTGTCTAGACCAAAAAACGGAAGTTATGACGATTTTGTAAAAAAAATAAATTGGCTACGCTTACAATTTGTAGTTCGCTTGATTTACAACTGTGGTTTCGCTAAAGTGAAGACAGAAATACATATACATATTGTATTGGAGGGAAAAAGATGAGCACACATGTAACGTTTGACTATTCAAAGGCGTTATCGTTCATCAGTGAACAAGAATTAACATATTTACGTGATGCAGTAAAAGTATCACACCATGCAATTCATGAAAAAACAGGAGCAGGAAATGACTTCTTAGGTTGGGTAGAACTTCCGCTTGCATACGATAAAGAGGAATTTGCTCGCATTCAAAAATGCGCTGAGAAAATTAAAAATGATTCTGACATTTTACTTGTTATTGGGATTGGTGGTTCTTACTTAGGAGCGCGAGCAGCAATTGAAATGCTAAACCATTCTTTCTACAACACGCTGTCTAAGGAACAACGCAAAACTCCACAAGTACTATTTGTTGGACAAAACATTAGCTCCACTTACATGAAAGATTTAATGGATGTATTAGAAGGTAAAGACTTCTCTATTAACGTTATTTCTAAATCAGGTACAACAACAGAGCCTGCAATTGCATTCCGCATTTTCCGTAAGCAATTAGAAGAGAAATACGGAAAAGAAGAAGCGCGTAAACGTATTTATGCAACGACAGATAAAGCGCGCGGTGCTTTAAAAACATTAGCTAACGAAGAAGGATACGAAACATTCGTGATTCCAGATGATGTTGGTGGTCGCTTCTCTGTATTAACACCAGTTGGTTTATTGCCGATTGCTGTAAGTGGTTTAAATATTGAAGAAATGATGCAAGGGGCAGCTGTAGCTAGTGATGATTTTGCGAAATCAGAACTTGAAGAAAATCCAGCTTATCAATATGCAGTTGTACGCAATGCTTTATACAATAAAGGTAAAACAATTGAAATGCTTGTTAACTACGAACCAGCACTTCAATATTTTGCTGAATGGTGGAAACAATTATTTGGTGAGAGTGAAGGAAAAGATCAAAAAGGTATTTTCCCATCTTCTGCAAACTTCTCAACTGACCTGCATTCTTTAGGTCAATACATTCAAGAAGGACGCCGTGACCTATTTGAAACAGTTCTAAAAGTAGGAAAATCTACACACGAACTAAAAATTGAATTAGATGAGAACGATTTAGATGGATTAAATTACCTTGCTGGTGAAACAGTGGACTTCGTTAACACAAAAGCATATGAAGGAACATTGCTTGCACATAGCGATGGCGGTGTACCAAACTTAATCGTCAATATTCCTGAACTAAATGAGTATACATTCGGTTATCTTGTATACTTCTTCGAAAAAGCATGTGCGATGAGCGGCTACTTATTAGGCGTAAATCCATTTGACCAACCAGGCGTAGAAGCATATAAGAAAAACATGTTCGCTCTACTTGGAAAACCAGGATTCGAAGAACTAAAAGCAGAACTAGAAGAACGTTTGAAATAAGAAAAGCTGTTGGGATAATCCCAACAGCTTTTTTTGATGAATATGCGTCGAATGTTGTCGCAAGGTCTTTATATTGTGCCGAAGCGCCGATATATGGAGCGCGAAATGGGTATGCTAAAAAAAATCTAGAAAGGATGATACATTTGATTGGGATTCATTCAAAGTTAGAAGGACAAACATTCGCTCTTTTCCAGTTAGAAGAAATATTAAAGCCGCTCGGTTATACAATCGGCGGGAATTGGGATTATGAGAAAGGATGTTTCGATTATAAAATAGATGAAGAAGACGGATATCAATTTTTACGATTACCGTTTACAGCAGTTGAAGGAGAGCTTGATGTAAACGGAGTTATCGTTCGTCTTGATACACCTTATCTTCTTTCGCATGTGTACCAAGATGAACTAGATGATGAGGTGAATACATTCACAGCAGGCTTATCTTTCGATCAGTTTGCAGAACCGAAAGATGCAGATGGGGACATGCAAGCTAAACATATTGATATTGGTAAAGCTATAGTTCGAGAGTTAGAAGGATATCTCCTTAATGTTTAATGACAATGAGTGAATCATTTTCTTGCAGAGTAAGTGAGTGAACTGGATTTATGTGATATTGTCCGTCGCGTTGTATACCAAGTAATAGTATATTCTGTTTTAATAAAGCACTGTTACAATATTCGAATGTTTCACCAGCGTATGTCTGAGGAATATGCGTAAGCTGCAATTTATTTGCAGTAATTTCATTATAAATTGTAAACAGCACTTCTGAAATCGAAGGAAATAATAGGGAAGCGGTAAATACATAACTTGTTAATTTATTTCCTTCAATAATTTCTGTCGCCCCAGCTCGGTTTGCATTTCGAACTTGATCGGAAGTCAGCATTTCAACAATACAATAAATATTTGGATGTAATCCTTTCGCTGTTAAAATGGTTAGAATAGATTGTGTATCAGCAGAACTCTCACTTTTTTCTTTATCAGCTGTAATCAAAATTGTATGTGCGGTACGAATGTTTGCTTTGAGTAAAATATGATCATGATGAGGACAGCCTTTAATAAATTGTAGATGATGAAATGACTTAGGCAGTAGAGGAAGTGTTTCATCTATAAGAACAATATCAAGGTTTGGTTGTAATGCGTGCAATTGGCTTACAACATGCTTAACACGTTCGTTCCAACCGACAATAATCATATGACCATGACAAGAGGCAGCCTCTTCACCTTTTATTTTCATATATTGTTTACTAATCATTTCCGTAGCGAACGATACCATATAATAGGAGCCGAATCCAGTTCCTAATAAAATGAGAATAATTGCGAGCATTCTTCCATTTATACTGTGAGGAACGTAATCGCCGTATCCAACAGTGAACGTTGTGACAAGCGCCCACCATATGCCGTCAAACCATGTTGGAAAGTGGAGTGGTTCTAATTTGTGTATAAGAAATCCAAAGAGGATAATGAATCCAGTAATTAGGGTAACCAATCGTAAAATGATAGAGTTGCGAAATGTGTCTAAAATACTACTCCTTGCATTCAATGTCTGCAGCTCCTCCCGAGTTCATATGGTTATAGTGTTACCATTATAAAAAGAAGAAAAACCCCCTTATAGGAATAAGGGAGTCTTCACATGCTTTCCACTTCGGCTTGTCGTACACTTTCAAGATGCTGAATGGCATAGTACACGTCAGCTGTATGCATTTTTTGGTCAACAGATATTTTCATTTGTAGAAAATGAGCTCCATTTTCTAACGTTTTGAGTTTCATATTTTTAACTTTTATATCCATCTTTTTGATGTCTTCGATAACGATAGGGATGCTTTCCATACTATTCACAACGAGTTTTACAGCAATCTCGCGTTGACGAAGTGACTTTGGCCCTAAAACACTCATTGCAAAAGGAATAAGTTCTACACTAATCATAAGAAAGCACATGCCGGAGATTGCTTCTAGATAAAAACCAGCTCCGACTGCGATGCCAATTCCAGATGCTCCCCAAATCATTGCAGCAGTGGTGAGGCCTGCGATGCTATCGTTATCTCTTCGTAAAATAACGCCTGCTCCTAAAAAACCGATTCCTGATACAACTTGAGCTGCTAAGCGGAGGGGATCCATGCCGATTCTGTTTGAGACGGAGCTTGGTAAGTTATAAGCTGCTTCAATTGAAACAATGGTAAGTAAACAGCTAATAATAGAAATAACTAAGCAAGTTTTGAGGCCTAGTGGCTTGCGCTTTAATTCCCGTTCTAAACCAATCCCAAATCCTAAAATGGCAGAGAGGCCTAGCTTGAGTAATAAATCGAAGTGTTCCATTTGTATCCCTTCCTGTAAATTGAGGTAATAGACGAGCTTATATTTTATGTATATGGTAAAAGGAAGGGAAGTTGGACAGTTTTTATAAAAAAAATTTAAAAAGGATGTTGCATTTCGATTTTCACCATGCTATATTAATAAACGTCGCTGATGCACAACAGCAGAAAGCGAAAAGAAAAAAGAAATAAAAAACAATGTTGACATCAAAAAACAAAGATGTTAACATAAGGAAGTCGCAATTGAGCGACGGACAAGTTCTTTGAAAAC
>NZ_NTTM01000025.1:0-127741 GCF_002560985.1 Bacillus sp. AFS018417 | reverse complement strand
GTAGGACGTTGCCAGGCAAAAACCTAAGTCGTTTTGACTTAGGTTTTTTTGTGTTTAAAAAAGTAACACTCTGATGCTTTCACTACGCTTTCATTCTTCTCTAATTGTTTCATTTAAAAGGCCTTAAAAATAATTTTACTCATTTCCCGTACCTCACTGTATGATTGTTTCCGTTATAACGAGGAAGTAGCTTTAAAAACATACAAAAAACCCCGAATCATGGACTTTTTTAAGTGTTCACGATTCGGGGTACAGTTTACTAGTTACTTAGTTTTTAATTTTTTACGTTCTGCCTCAATTTCGGAGCGCAATTCAGCTTCAAGATAACGATCTATTTTTCCATTTCCTTCATGTACAATGCTATTTAATGTATCTTCTGTCTTCTCTTCCACAATTACAATGACTCCTGTTTTTCCAGGTTTAATAGATTTTAATGTGTTTTCAAAAACAGAATATGCATGTGTAATCTCTTTTTTATCTTTAAATATACCAATCGTTGATCCAATTAGTCCACCTAACAATACACCGAAAGGTCCGCCTAGAATCCCAACAAACATCCCGATTAAACCGCCTTTATTGGTTTTATCAGCGCCCGTTACATCTAAGAAATCTTCAATTGATAATTCACCATCTATTTTTCGTTTAATAACTGCAATTTGCTCCACTTTTAGTTGATGCTCTAAATGAAATTTTTTAATAACAGAGAATGCTTTGTAGGATTGCGTATCTTCTTGAAAGGTAAGTACAGCAACTTGTTTTTCCATATTCAAAACCTGCCTTTTTCTTTAAGTATCACTGCATTTTGTATGTATGTCAAGGAAATTATGCCTGAATAATACTTGTTATTGGACATATATTTCGTTTTATAAAGCATATTTATACGGTTTTCTGGAATAAACACGAACGTTACAATTAATATTATTAAAAACATTCGATTATTTGTTGACATGTTTGAATAACACCTGTTAATATAACGGTAGAAGCAATATTATATCGCACCTCATATAATCGCGGGGATATGGCCTGCAAGTCTCTACCTAACGACCGTTAATCGTTGGACTATGAGGGAAAGTCACTCGGTATTTTTCTATTCACATGGGATACGCATGCCTGAGTAGAGCACTTTCTCTCATAGTAAAAGAGGAATGTTCTATATCAGGCTTTTTTTATTTGAATCGGGGGGATTCTAATATGAAACCACTAGTTGGAGTCATTATGGGAAGCACGTCAGACTGGGAAACAATGAAATATGCTTGTGAAATATTAGAAGAGTTAAATATTCCGTATGAGAAGAAAGTCGTATCCGCTCATCGGACTCCAGATTATATGTTTCAATATGCAGAAACAGCTCGTGAACGTGGAATAAAAGTTATTATCGCTGGGGCAGGCGGGGCCGCTCACTTACCAGGAATGGTTGCTGCAAAAACGAATATTCCTGTCATCGGTGTTCCTGTTCAATCGAAAGCGTTAAATGGTTTAGATTCATTACTATCTATTGTCCAAATGCCAGGAGGTGTTCCAGTTGCGACTGTCGCAATTGGAAAAGCTGGAGCTACAAATGCAGGTTTACTTGCCACGCAAATGCTAGGATCGTTTCATGATGATATACACGATGCATTAGAACTGAGACGAGAAGCAATTGAAAAAAATGTGCGAGAAGGTAGTGAACTGCAGTGATAAAAACGATTTTACCTGGACAAATGATTGGTATTATTGGCGGGGGACAACTTGGCAGAATGATGGCGATTGCAGCAAAAGAAATGGGATATAAAATTGCAGTATTAGATCCAGCAAAGTCTTCGCCGTGTGCACAAGTTGCCGACATTGAAATTGTGGCACCGTATAATGATTTAAAAGCAATTCAGCACTTAGCAGAAATAAGTGATGTTGTAACATATGAATTTGAGAATATTGATTATAACTGCTTACAATGGCTTGAAAAGAATGCTTATTTACCACAGGGCAGTGAGTTATTATATACAACACAAAATCGTTATACAGAAAAAAATGCAATCACGAAAGCCGGTTTACCAGTAGCACCATACAGACTCGTTCAGAAGCAGGAAGAGCTTTTAGAAGCAATTGCTGAATTTTCATTCCCTTGTGTGTTAAAGACAACAACAGGGGGATACGATGGAAAAGGGCAAGTTGTACTAAAAAGTGAAGCTGATGTTGCGAGAGCTGCAGAACTTGTAAATCAGGCTGAATGTATTTTAGAGAAGTGGGTTTCATTTGAAAAAGAAATTTCCGTTATTGTTACACGTAGTGTAAACGGTGAAACGAAAGTATTTCCAGTAGCCGAAAACATTCACGTGAATAACATTTTACATGAATCAATCGTACCAGCTCGTATTGCAGAAGAACTATCACAAAAAGGAATTCAGTATGCAGAGAGATTAGCGGATGAGCTAAAGCTAGTGGGAACACTAGCAGTAGAGATGTTTGCTACAGCAAATGGTGAAATTTATATCAATGAGTTAGCACCAAGACCGCACAATTCTGGACACTATACAATTGATGCCTGTGAAACGAGTCAATTCGGACAGCATATTCGAGCAATCTGTAATTTACCTCTTGGAGAAACAATTTTGTTAAAACCAGTTGTCATGGTAAACATTTTAGGCGAACATATAGAAGGGGTCCTAAAGCAAGTGAATAGATTAACCGGGTGTTACTTGCATTTATATGGTAAAGAAGAAGCAAAGCCGCAGCGTAAAATGGGGCACGTTAATATTTTAAATGATAAGATTGATGTTGCTTTAGAAAAAGCGCGGACATTGCATATTTGGGGCCATCAAGAACAACTGTTGGAGGGAAAAAGATGATTAGTCGTTATACACGCCCTGAGATGGGTGCGATTTGGACGGAAGAAAACAAATTTAAAGCATGGTTAGAAGTTGAAATCTTAGCTTGTGAAGCTTGGGCTGAACTTGGAGATATTCCAAAAGAAGATGTGAAAAAACTTCGTGAGAATGCATCTTTTGATATTGAACGTATTTATGAAATTGAACAAGAAACACGTCATGATGTGGTAGCATTTACTCGTGCGGTATCTGAAACACCAGCATTAGGTGAAGAACGTAAATGGGTTCACTACGGTTTAACATCAACAGATGTAGTAGATACAGCTCTATCTTATATCTTAAAACAAGCAAACGAAATCTTACTAAAAGACCTAGAAAACTTTATTACTATCTTAGCGAACAAAGCAAAAGAGCATAAATACACAATTATGATGGGAAGAACACATGGTGTTCATGCAGAACCAACAACATTTGGTTTAAAACTTGGTCTTTGGTATGAAGAAATGAAACGTAACTTAGAGCGCTTTAAGCAAGCGGCTGATACAGTTCGCGTTGGTAAATTATCTGGTGCAGTTGGTACATTCGCGAATATTAACCCATTCGTAGAAAAATATGTTTGTGAAAATTTAGGATTAGAAGCAGCACCAATTTCTACACAAACGCTGCAACGTGATCGTCATGCACATTACATGTCAACACTTGCACTAATTGCAACATCTATCGAAAAAATGGCAGTCGAAATTCGCGGTTTACAAAAAAGTGAAACACGTGAAGTAGAAGAGGCCTTTGCGAAAGGACAAAAAGGTTCGTCTGCAATGCCACATAAACGTAATCCGATTGGGTCTGAAAATATGACTGGTTTGGCTCGTGTTATCCGTGGTTACATGATGACTGCTTACGAGAATGTTCCATTATGGCATGAGCGTGATATTTCTCACTCTTCTGCAGAACGCGTTATCTTACCAGATGCAACAATCGCATTAAACTACATGTTAAATCGTTTCGGTAATATCGTGAAAAACTTAACGGTATTCCCAGAAAACATGAAGCGTAACATGCAAAGAACATATGGTTTAATTTACTCTCAGCGCGTAATGCTTACGCTAATCGATAAAGGTATGGTACGTGAAGAAGCTTATGATATTGTACAGCCTAAAGCGATGGAAGCTTGGGAAACACAAGTACAATTTAAAGAGCTTGTAGAAGCTGATGAGCGCATTACAAGCAAATTGACACAAGAAGAAATCAATGAATGTTTCAACTATGAACATCACTTACAACATGTTGATACAATTTTTGAACGTCTTGGCTTAAACTGATAATTTTATATGGCACAGAATAGGATCATTCTGTGCCATTCTTTTTAATTATACTATTCACATTTTTCAAACTACAGGGGGCTTGCGAAGTGCAAAAGCTAGAATTGCTGTATGAAGGAAAAGCAAAAAGAATTTATCGTACAGAAACAGCAGATATGGTTTGGGTAGAGTACAAAGATAGTGCTACTGCTTTCAATGGGGAAAAGAAAGCGACGATTTCTGGAAAAGGTCGTCTGAACAATGAGATTACAACTCTTTTATTCAGAAAGTTACAAGAAGTGGGAATCAAATCACACTTTGTTGAGAAAGTATCGGAAACAGAACAAATCGTAAAAAGAGTGAGCATCATTCCATTAGAAGTTGTCACAAGAAATGTAATTGCAGGCAGTCTTTCAAAACGATTAGGAATGAAAGAAGGAACTGCACTTACAACACCGATTGTGGAATTTTACTACAAAGATGATGATTTAGGAGATCCGCTTGTAACAGAAGATCATATTCGTGTGTTAAACGTTGCAACGCCAGAGCAAGTGAGCACATTACGAGAAAAAGCTCTACAGATCAATCAAGTATTGATTGAGCATTTCGCAAACTGTCGTGTAAGATTAATAGATTTTAAACTAGAGTTTGGGGTAACAGAAGAGGGAGAAATTTTATTAGCGGATGAAATTTCACCTGATACATGCCGTTTATGGGATGAAACGAGCAACGAAAAATTTGATAAAGATGTATTCCGCCGCGATCTTGGTAATTTAACAGATGCTTATGAAGAACTTTTAAAACGATTAGGGGGAGCTTCACATGTATAAAGTAAAAGTATATGTCACGTTAAGAGAAAGTGTATTAGATCCACAAGGAACAGCGGTAAAAGGAGCGCTTCATAGTCTTTCATTTACAGAAGTACAAGATGTTCGTATCGGTAAATATATGGAGTTAACAATTGATAAATCAGTTACAGATATTGATGCAATGGTAAAAGAAATGTGCGAGAAATTATTAACGAACGTAGTGATTGAAGATTATCGCTATGAAGTTGAGGAGGTTGTCGCGCAGTGAAATTTGCCGTAATCGTTTTCCCAGGTTCGAACTGTGATGTGGATATGTTTCATGCAATTAAAGATGAGCTTGGCCAAGATGTAGACTACGTTTGGCATGATACAGAAAACTTAGATGAGTACGATGGAATTTTACTACCAGGCGGTTTCTCTTACGGAGATTATCTTCGCTGCGGAGCTATTTCTCGCTTTGCAAACGCAATGAAAGGCGTACAAAAAGCAGCTGAAGCAGGAAAGCCAATTTTAGGTGTATGTAATGGTTTTCAAATTTTAGTAGAGTCTGGATTGCTACCAGGTGCATTAATTCGCAATAAAAACTTAAAATTTATGTGTCGTACTGTTCAGCTACGTGTTGAAAATAATACAACAATGTTCACGTCGCAATATGAGAAAGACGAAGTTATCGATATTCCGATTGCTCATGGTGAAGGAAACTACTACTGTGATGAAGCAACATTGAAACAGTTAGAAGAAAATAATCAAATTGTGTTCCGTTATGTAGAGAATCCAAACGGAAGCGTTTCAGATATTGCAGGGATTGTAAATGAGCAAGGGAATGTACTTGGCATGATGCCGCACCCAGAGCGTGCTGTTGACGAATTGCTTGGAGGAGCAGATGGTCTAAAAGTATTTCAATCTATTTTGAAACATTGGAGGGAAACATATGTCGTTACTGCTTGAGCCAAATCCAACTCAAATTAAAGAAAAACGCATTTATGCAGAAATGGGATTAACCGACGAAGAGTTTGCAATGGTTGAAAAGATTTTAGGCCGTCTTCCAAACTATACAGAAACAGGATTATTCTCTGTTATGTGGTCAGAGCATTGTAGTTATAAAAACTCAAAGCCAGTTCTTCGTAAGTTCCCAACGACTGGTGAACGTGTATTACAAGGTCCTGGTGAAGGTGCTGGTATCGTAGATATCGGTGACAATCAAGCGGTAGTATTTAAAATGGAAAGTCATAACCATCCATCTGCAATTGAGCCGTATCAAGGTGCTGCAACAGGAGTAGGCGGTATTATACGTGATGTGTTTTCTATGGGAGCACGTCCAATTGCTATGTTAAATTCACTTCGCTTCGGTGAGTTACAATCACCGCGCGTGAAATATTTATTTGAAGAAGTTGTAGCAGGTATTGCAGGATACGGTAACTGCATTGGAATTCCAACTGTTGGCGGAGAAGTACAGTTTGATCCATGCTATGAAGGAAATCCACTTGTAAATGCAATGTGTGTTGGTTTAATTAACCATGAAGATATTAAAAAAGGCCAAGCGCACGGTGCTGGTAATACAGTAATGTATGTTGGTGCAGCAACAGGCCGGGACGGTATTCACGGTGCAACGTTTGCGTCAGAAGAACTATCTGAGGATTCCGATGCAAAGCGCCCAGCAGTGCAAGTAGGCGACCCGTTTATGGAGAAGCTTTTAATTGAAGCATGCTTAGAGCTTATCAAATCTGATGCACTTGTCGGTATTCAAGATATGGGAGCAGCAGGCTTAACATCATCTTCTGCAGAGATGGCAAGTAAAGCAGGTATGGGTATTGAAATGTACTTAGATGATGTACCACAACGTGAAACAGGTATGACGCCATATGAGATGATGCTTTCTGAATCACAAGAGCGTATGTTAATCGTCGTGAAAAAAGGTAGAGAGCAAGAGATTGTAGAGTTATTTGAAAAATACGGTCTTGCAGCAGTGACAATGGGAAAAGTAACTGAAGATAAAATGCTTCGTTTATTCCATAAAGGAGAAATGGTTGCGGAAGTGCCAGCTGATGCCTTAGCAGAAGAAGCACCTGTTTATCATAAGCCTTCAAAAGAAGCAGCGTATTTTGCAGAGTTCCAACAAATGAAGATGGAAACACCAAAAGTGGAGAATTATAAAGAAACATTATTATCTCTATTACAACAACCAACGATTGCAAGTAAAGAGTGGGTATATGATCAATATGATTATCAAGTACGCACAAGCACAGTTGTTACACCAGGATCTGATGCAGCGGTTGTTCGTGTACGCGGAACAAATAAAGCATTAGCAATGACAACAGATTGTAACTCTCGCTACATTTACTTAGACCCAGAAATGGGCGGGAAAATTGCTGTAGCAGAAGCAGCTCGTAATATTGTATGTTCTGGCGGTGAGCCGCTTGCAATTACAGATTGCTTAAACTTTGGTAATCCAGAAAAGCCAGAAATTTTCTGGCAAATTGAGAAGTCAGTAGATGGTATGAGCGAAGCATGCCGCACGTTAAGTACACCTGTTATTGGCGGAAACGTATCAATGTACAACGAACGCAGCGGTGAAGCGGTATACCCAACACCAACTGTTGGTATGGTTGGTCTTGTACATGACGTAAAGCATGTAACAACGCAAGAGTTTAAGCAAGCTGGCGATCTTGTTTATGTAATCGGTGAAACGAAAGCTGAGTTTGGTGGTAGTGAGCTACAAAAAATGTTACATGGTAAAATCTTCGGTCAAGCACCAAGCATCGATTTAGAAGTAGAAGAAAAACGCCAAAAGCAATTACTAGCAGCTATTCAAAAAGGTCTTGTACAATCAGCGCATGACGTTGCAGAAGGCGGATTAGCAGTTGCTTTCGCAGAAAGTGCAATGGGTACAAACGGATTAGGTGCAGATGTGAAATTAACTGGAGAAGCAACAGCAATGTTATTTGCAGAATCACAATCTCGCTTTGTTGTTACAGTAAAACGTGAGCAAAAAGAAGCGTTTGAAAGTATGATAGATGCACTTTATGTTGGGGAAGTAACAAGTGCAAATCAATTAACAATTCGTAATGAAGAAAACGAAGTATTGCTTACAGCAGATGTTGATGAAATGAGAACGGCTTGGAAAGGGGCTATTCCATGCTTAATGAAATAAAGGGGCTAAATGAAGAATGTGGCGTTTTCGGAATTTGGGGGCATGAAAATGCAGCTCAAGTTACGTATTATGGACTGCATAGCTTGCAGCACCGTGGCCAAGAAGGCGCTGGCATTGTTGTAAATAATGGGGAGAAAATCATTGGTCATAAAGGTCTTGGTTTAATATCAGAAGTGTTTTCACGCGGCGAGTTAGAAGGCTTAAACGGACAATCAGCGATTGGGCATGTTCGTTATGCGACAGCAGGCGGCGCTGAAGTTGCAAATGTTCAACCACTGTTATTTCGCTTCTCAGACCATAGTATGGCATTAGCTCATAACGGTAATTTAATTAACGCAAAAATGCTTCGTCGTGAATTAGAAGCAGAAGGAAGCATCTTTCAAACAAGTTCGGATACAGAAGTATTGCTTCATTTAATTAAGCGTAATACAAAAGGTACATTAATTGAAAGTGTAAAAGATGCACTAAACAAAGTAAAAGGTGCTTTTGCATATTTATTATTAACAGGAAACGAAATGATTGTTGCATTAGATCCAAATGGATTCCGACCTCTTTCGATTGGAAAGATGGGAGATGCTTACGTTGTAGCATCTGAAACATGTGCATTTGATGTTGTGGGTGCAACGTACATTCGTGATGTAGAGCCTGGAGAAATCATTGTTATTAATGATGAGGGAATACACGCAGATCGCTATACAAATGATGTAGAGCATGCAATTTGTAGTATGGAGTATATTTATTTCGCTCGCCCTGATTCAAACATTGCTGGCGTTAACGTTCATGCGGCACGTAAAAATATGGGGAAATTGTTAGCAAAGGAAGCTCCAGTTGAAGCAGATGTTGTAACAGGTGTACCAGATTCTAGTATTTCGGCAGCAATCGGTTACGCGGAAGCGACAGGAATTCCTTATGAATTAGGGTTAATTAAGAATCGTTACGTTGGACGTACCTTTATTCAACCTTCACAAGAATTACGTGAGCAAGGTGTAAAAATGAAGCTTTCAGCAGTACGTGGTGTTGTTGAGGGGAAACGTGTTGTTATGATTGACGATTCTATTGTGCGCGGTACAACAAGCAAGCGAATTGTTCGTATGCTTCGCGAGGCTGGGGCAACAGAAGTGCATGTAAGAATTGCTTCGCCGCCGCTTAAGTATCCATGCTTCTATGGAATTGACATTCAAACAAGAAAAGAATTAATCGCAGCAAATCATTCAATAGAAGAAATTCGTCAAATCATTGGAGCAGACTCTTTAACGTTTTTAAGTGAAGAGAGCTTAATCGATGCAATTGGCCGCCCATATGAAGGGAAATATGGCGGTTTATGTATGGCTTACTTTAATGGAGATTATCCAACGGCTCTTTATGATTACGAACAAGAGCTTTTAGAAAGTATGAAATAAAGTAGAGTAATAAGAAAGTATAGCAGCTTCTACTATACGCTGTGTAGAAGCTTGCTTTTTCTTGAAGCTTTATCATTATAGTTTTACTGTTCGGTAGACGGGAGAAATTCTTTCAGTATAAAAAGACGAGGTGTATAGAAACGATGGCGAATGCATATAAGCAAGCAGGAGTAGATATTGAAGCTGGATATGAAGCGGTATCTCGCATGAAAAAACACGTGCAAACAACGATGAGAAAAGAAGTGCTAGGTGGCCTAGGCGGTTTTGGAGGAATGTTTGATCTTTCAAAATTTGCATTAGAAGAGCCAGTATTAGTATCTGGAACAGATGGTGTAGGAACAAAATTAATGCTCGCTTTCATGATGGACAAGCATGACACAATCGGCATCGATGCAGTTGCAATGTGTGTGAACGATATTGTTGTTCAAGGGGCAGAGCCGCTCTTTTTCCTAGATTATATTGCTTGTGGTAAAGCAGAACCTAGTAAAATTGAAAACATCGTCAAAGGAATTGCAGAAGGATGCCGTCAGGCTGGTTGTTCACTAATCGGCGGGGAAACAGCTGAAATGCCAGGTATGTATTCTGAAGAAGAGTACGATTTAGCTGGTTTTACAGTTGGTATTGTTGATAAAAAGAAAATTGTTACGGGACAATCTATTGAAGCGAATCAAGTATTAATCGGACTTGCTTCTAGTGGAATTCATAGTAATGGTTACTCTCTTGTACGTAAGGTGCTATTAGAAGATGGACAGCTTTCACTTGATCGTACGTATGGTCGTTTAGAACTCCCACTTGGTGAAGAATTATTAACACCAACGAAAATTTATGTCAAACCTATTTTAGAACTATTGAAGAAATATAACGTAAGCGGTATGGCTCACATTACTGGTGGCGGATTTATTGAAAATATTCCACGTATGTTGCCAGACGGTATTGGAGCACAAATTGAACTTGGTTCTTGGACAATTCATCCAATCTTTGATTTACTGCAAGAAGTTGGTCAATTAAATAGAGAAGAAATGTTCAATATTTTTAACATGGGTATTGGTATGGTAGTAGCGGTCAAAGAAGAAGATGCAGAAGGTGCTATCAAACTTTTAGAAGAACAAGGGGAAACAGCTCGTATCATCGGACGTACTGTACAAGGTTCAGGGGTTACATTTAATGGAGGAGTAGTATCATGAACCGAATAGCAATTTTTGCTTCAGGAAGTGGTTCTAACTTTCAAGCACTTGTGGATGCAGTAGAAGACGGAAGATTAGATGCACAGCTTAGTTTACTTGTATGTGATCAACCTAGTGCACGTGTTGTTGAGCGTGCAAATGATCATCATGTTCCTTGCTTTGCCTTTTCAGCGAAAGATTATGAATCAAAGGAAGCATTTGAACAAGAAATATTAAAGAAATTGCAAGAATCCGAGATTGATTGGATTATTTTAGCAGGGTATATGCGTTTAATTGGTCCAACGTTACTAGCTGCTTACGGAGGCAGAATTGTTAACATTCATCCGTCGTTATTGCCAAGTTTTCCAGGAAAAGACGCGGTTGGGCAGGCGATTGAAGCTGGTGTGAAAGTAACGGGAGTAACAATCCATTACGTGGATGCAGGAATGGATACAGGACCAATTATCGCACAGGAAGCGGTAGCAGTTTCTGAAAATGATACACGAGAAAGTTTACAAAAGAAAATTCAACTTGTCGAACATAGATTGTACGTGGATACGGTGAAATCTTTATTACATTCTAAAGTGAAGTCATAAGAGCAGCATTTTAATACAACTAGGGGTGAAGAATAAATGAAAAAGCGTGCATTAGTAAGTGTTTCAAATAAAGCTGGAGTTGTAGAATTCGTAAAAGGATTACTTGAGCAAGGTATTGAGGTTATTTCAACAGGTGGAACAAAAAAATTACTAGAAGAAAATGGCTTACAAGTCATTGGAATTTCTGAAGTAACAGGTTTTCCAGAAATTATGGACGGACGTGTGAAAACATTACACCCAAACATTCATGGCGGATTGCTTGCAGTACGTGATAATGAAACACATATGTCTCAAATGAATGAGCTTGGCATTCAGCCAATTGACTTTGTTGTTGTAAACTTATATCCATTTAAAGAAACGATTGCAAAGCCAGATGTGACATTTATTGATGCAATTGAAAATATCGATATTGGCGGACCAACAATGATTCGATCTGCTGCGAAAAACCATGAGTTTGTAACAGTTATTGTTGATCCAACAGACTACGATGTTGTATTAGGGGAACTAAAGGGAAGCGGAGAAGTTTCAAAAGAAACAAAACGTAAATTAGCAGCAAAAGTATTCCGTCATACAGCGGCATATGATGCATTAATTTCAAACTATTTAACAGAACAAACAGGAGAAGAAAGCCCTGAAACGTTAACTGTTACGTTTGAGAAAAAACAAGATTTACGTTACGGTGAAAATCCGCATCAAAAAGCAACATTCTATAAAGCACCGTTTGCAGCAGCTTCTTCGATTGCTTATGCAGAGCAGTTACATGGCAAAGAGCTGTCTTACAATAATATAAATGATGCAGATGCAGCGATGAGCATCGTTAAAGAGTTTACAGAGCCAGCAGTTGTAGCGGTAAAACATATGAATCCATGCGGCGTTGGTGTTGGTACAGATATTAATGAAGCATATACACGTGCTTACGAAGCTGACCCAGTATCAATTTTTGGCGGCATTATTGCAGCAAACCGTGAAATTGATAAAGCAACAGCAGAAAAATTACATGAGATTTTCTTAGAAATCATCATTGCACCGTCTTTCTCAGAAGAAGCGTTAGAAGTACTGCAAAGTAAGAAAAATTTACGCTTGTTAACTATCGATATCGCAAAGGCAGAAACAGCAAGTAAAAAGCTAACTTCCGTACAAGGTGGTTTACTTGTACAAGAAGAGGATACATTAGCATTAGAAGATGCGACGATTACAATTCCAACAAAACGTGAACCAACTGAGCAAGAGTGGAATGATTTGAAATTAGCATGGAAAGTTGTGAAACATGTAAAATCTAATGCGATTGTTCTAGCAAAAGATAATATGACAATTGGTGTTGGTGCAGGGCAAATGAACCGCGTCGGCTCAGCAAAAATTGCAATTACACAAGCGGGTGAAAAATCGCAAGGAAGTGCACTTGCATCTGATGCATACTTCCCAATGCCAGATACAGTAGAAGAAGCGGCTAAAGCAGGTATTACAGCAATCATTCAGCCAGGCGGATCTATTCGTGACGAAGATTCAATTAAAAAAGCGGACGAGTATGGCATTGCAATGGTGTTCACTGGCGTACGTCATTTCAAACATTAATTTAGAAACAAAGGAGATGACCAAAAGTCCACTTTTGGGTCATCTTCTTCTACTTTTGAATATAATCCAGCTCACGTGTCGAACATCGTCGAAGGGTCTTTATCCCGTGTCGAAGCGCCGATATATTGTAAAGAACGGTCGATATATTGTGAAAAGCGCCGATAAATGCACCACTTCCGCCGATATATCGCTGGACACGTTTAATGAGCAGTAAGCTTTCACTTTACTTGAATAATGGAGGATGGAACATGAATGTTTTAGTAATTGGCCGTGGTGGACGTGAGCATGCGTTAGCATGGAAATTTGCACAATCAGAGCAAGTAGAGACTGTATATGTAGCGCCAGGAAATGAAGGAATGAAAGATGTAGCAACGCCCGTAGCTATCGACGAAAATGATTTTGATGCGCTTATTGCTTTTGCAAAAGAAAGTAACATTGGTTTAACGTTTGTTGGCCCGGAAATTCCACTTATGAACGGTATTGTTGATCGCTTTGAAGAGGAAGGGCTTCGCGTTTTTGGTCCGAACAAAGCAGCAGCTGTTATTGAAGGAAGTAAAGCTTTTACAAAAGAGCTTATGAAAAAGTATGATATTCCAACAGCGGCATATGAAACATTTACAGAGTATGAAGCAGCTGTGCAATACATTGAAAAAGTTGGTGCACCAATTGTAATTAAAGCAGATGGCCTAGCAGCTGGTAAAGGCGTAACAGTTGCCATGACATTAGAAGAAGCACTGCAGGCTGTAAAAGAAATGCTGCAAGATGTAAAGTTTGGAGAAGCAAGCAAAAAGGTTGTCATTGAAGAATTTTTAGACGGCCAAGAATTTTCACTTATGGCATTTGTAAACGGAGCAACTGTATATCCAATGGTAATTGCACAAGATCATAAACGTGCTTTTGATGGTGATAAAGGACCAAATACAGGCGGAATGGGTGCTTATTCTCCGGTACCACAAATTCCGCAATCAGCAGTAGAACAAGCGATTGAAACTGTTCTACATCCAACAGCTCAAGCAATGATACAAGAAGGACGTTCTTTTACAGGTATTTTATATGCAGGGCTTATTTTAACAAGTGAAGGGCCGAAAGTAATTGAATTCAATGCTCGCTTTGGTGATCCAGAAACAGAAGTAATCTTACCTCGGTTAGAAAGCGATTTAGTTGATGTATGTAATCATGTATTAGATGGAACAGAATTTACTTTAGAGTGGTCTGAAGAAGCAGTAATTGGTGTTGTATTAGCTTCTAAGGGATATCCAGAAGCTTACGAAAAAGGTGCTGTAATTCGAGGACTAGAAACATTGGAAGATGTTATCGTATTTCATGCCGGAACAGATGTTAAAGATGGAGAATTTGTAACTAACGGCGGCCGTGTGTTGTTTGTTGCTTGTAAAGGAAAAGACTTACAAGAGGCAAAGAATAAGGTGTATGGAGAAATCACGAAAATTGAGAGTGATGGTTTATTTTATCGAAGTGATATAGGGTACCGCGCAATTGCGAAAGTGGATTGCTAGAGGGGGGTTCCCCCCTTTTAAATACTGGCTCTGTTAAACGATAATGTTGATAATCGAGCGGGTTTTTTGCTGCGCACTTCTTAAAACGACGAAATAAGGATCCAAAGTGAAAGTACATTTCGCTTTGGATCCTTTATTTTATCCCGCTATGCGCGGGCAGTAAGACTCCCACTGATGGATTATATAATCACGAAAATTTACCAAGCGATTGCATTCAATTAATCTGAATATTACTTTTTATTGTTTGTTATTTTTTTATAAAGTAATATATAGATGTCATTAAATATTTCTAATAAATAGCAGGGGGAATAATTATGAAAAAGATGTTTAAATCATTGACATTTGTCATGATGATAGGATTATTAATGAGTGTATTGGCAGGATGCTCGAATCCCGATGATACTGTACAAGAATTTTTGACAGCTATAAAAAAAGGAAATTATGAAAAAGCAAGTACTTTTGTTTATAAAGGTGATAAGGGCTACGATTTTAGCAAACTAAATAAAGCGGAAGACGGCATTGAGGGGAAGGCAGTACTCGATGCAATCGTAAAGAACTATAAATTTGAAGAACCAGAACAAGTATCTAAGAAAGATGATAAGGCAAAGGTTAAAGTAAAAATTACTTCTGTTGATATGGCTGTTGCAACTACAAAGACAATCGGAGAGATCATGCCTATGGCTTTTGCAAGTGCGTTTAGTGAAGACAAAGAACAATCTGATAAGGCAATGGAGCAAATGATGACGACAACTCTTGTTAAGAACTTGTCTGATAAAGATGCGACAATGACGACTCGTGTAGTTACGCTGAACTTAAAGAAAGACAAAGATGGTAACTATAAAATTGTTTCTGATGAAAATTTAGAGGAAGCATTGTTTGCAAATTCAAAATCAATAGATAAAATGTTTGGCAATAAATAATTACAATACAATACCTAAAAAACAGCCTNNAGGCTGTTTTTTAGGTATTGGGATTTGACTCATGCTCATTACCCCCAAGTGTAAAAATGCCACCCTTTCTGCATATTTCTACAAAAAGAATAGCCTTATTTTCGTTATATAGATACAAATTCATCTTAACTTGATGGATATGTATGGTGACCCCTATATTATAATTATGTATGTGATGAAACTTATATCTAAAAAGGGGTGCCTCTAATATGTACAAACTCAAAACAACAGAAACCGACAATAGTGTAATTGGGTTTATTGAAAGTGTTGAAAGTCTTAAAAAACGAGAAAATGCATATCAATTATTAGATATATTTACTGAAACAACAGGCTATACAGCAAAGATGTGGGGACCGAGCATTATCGGATTTGGAACATATCATTATAAATATGCATCTGGTCATGAAGGAGATGCCCCATTAGTAGGCTTTTCCCCCCGAAAAGCTAAAATTAGTTTATATTTTGCAACTGGTGACCCTGGGCGAGAAGAACTATTAAAAAACTTTGGAAAATACACGTCTGGAAAATCATGTGTATATATTAATAAAGTAGCAGACATTGATATTAATGTTCTAAAAGCACTAATCAAACAATCTGTAAGTTTTTTGAAAGAGACGTATCCAAATGATTAATGAAATTTTATGCAGATTTTTAAATAGTTCATATTCATTCTTTAGAAAGCAGAAAAAAATCTAGTTGAATTAATTCTTACTTAAGCTTAGCCTGACGGCGATACCCCTAAAAGGAAAACGAGTCCTACTTGTTAAAAAGTTAGGACTCGTTTTCTTTTTTTATCTTACCCTTTTGTTTTGCCATTTCGCGAAGTAAATATTCAATATGAGCATTCACGCTTCGGAATTCGTCGTTTGCCCATTTTTCAATAACTGCGTACAATTCGGGATCGATTCGTAATGGAAAGCTTTTCTTTTTAGCCATGATTACCGACAACCTCTAATATAGACTTCCTGCATTAATGACAGGCTGTGCTCCTTTATCTGAAACAATGGCAACTAATAAGTTATTAACCATATTTGCTTTTCGTTCGTCATCTAAATCAAGTATACCTTCTTCATCTAGTTTTTGAATAGAATCTTTCGCCATTTGTACGGCACCTTCGACAATTTCTTTTCTTGCAGCTAATACTGCCTTTGCTTGTTGACGTTGAAGCATTGCGTGTGCAATTTCTGTTGCATAAGCTAAGTGCGTTAAACGCGTTTCGATTACTTCTACTCCTGCAATTTCTAAGCGTGCTTCTAATTCTCGTTTTAACTCTTCGGAGATTTCTTCTGAGTTTCCACGCAGTGTAATGCTGTTTTCATCTTGGAAATTATCATATGCATATTTCGTTGCCACGTGGCGAATTGCTGTTTCGCTTTGAATTTCCACGAAGGCATCATAATGTTCGACACCAAAGATTGCTTTTGCGGAATCAACGACTTTGTATACAACAACAGCTGCGATTTCAATTGGATTCCCCTCTACATCATTGACCTTTAATTTCTTACTATTAAAGTTTTCCACGCGTAGTGAAACGGTTTGGCGAAATGCGAACGGAACTGTTAAAAACAGGCCATTTTCACGAATTGTTCCTAAATAGTTACCGAAAAATGTAATTACTTTTGCTTGGTTTGGCTGGACGATGCCAATGCCACTTGCAAGGATTGCTGCTAATAAAAACGAGATAACGGCAATAGCGAATAATTCATTAATAAGGCTGAATACACCGATACCAATTAAAACTAGAATGACAACTATTCCTAAAAAACCATTTACATGAAATACTTGTTTTTCCTTCATATTTTCGCCCCCCCTTGATATAAAAATGATATCACTTTTATATCAAGATTGACAATAGGATTATATCCTAATTTTTTCAAAAAAATAAAAAAATCACCAAGAACGAACATTAGTTCCTGTTTGTGGTAAAATAAAAGAAACTTAGCCGCCCACTGCAGCAGCTAAGTTTCTTTTAGAGCATCTTGCATAGTGACAAATGATTCAAAGCGGTTTGGACATAAGAGCCTTTTCAAGTGCAGACTCAATTTCCTTATCAGAAGCATCATAACTTCCAGAGCTTGTTTTTTCTTCGTCATGAGAAGTATGATGTGCTTCTTGTTTATTAGATTGTCCATTCTTCATAAGATCCATGCCAGGCATTTTTAAATCCGGGATATTCATAAATTTACCGAGTTTACATGCTGCCACAATAGGACAGAAACGAACGATTCCTTCTGCAATTCTCATTGCTCCAACCCAAAGCATAATTTTGGGCCAAATACACCATGGTCTTCTTGCAAGCTTTGCTGTATTGCAGCTAAGCAGAACAAGACCAATGGTAATACGAATAAAGGCATTCATTGTGCCGATGTTTTGCTTGAACAAGACATTCACTCCCTCTTCATCAGCTTTAAAATAGATATATCTATTTCAAGAGTTATTGTTCCTTTCATGCTTTCTCTATATACAATCCAACATTTGACGTAGAAAAAGATGTTGTGTGGAATGTGTGTCAGCACATTATTTTTTGTTATAATGAAAGAATGTGTAAAGGCGATTAGATAAAAAGAAAGGGTGTTTTCATGTACGATATTTCACAGTGGAAACATGTATTTAAGCTTGACCCGAATAAGGAGTTAAGCGACGAACATTTAGAGCTTATTTGTGAGTCAGGAACGGACGCTGTTATTGTAGGCGGAAGTGACGGAATTACAATTGATAATGTATTACACATGCTAGTAAGCATTCGTAGATATGCGGTTCCTTGTGTATTAGAAGTTTCAACGATGGATTCTGTTACACCAGGTTTCGATTTTTATTACATCCCGAGCGTATTAAATAGCCGAAAGATCGAATGGATAACGGGCCTTCACCATGCGGCATTGAAAGAGTTTGGGGATATTATGAACTGGGATGAAATTTTTATGCAGGGATACTGTGTATTAAATCCAGAAGCGAAAGTGGCAAAGTTAACAGAAGCAAACTGTGAGTTATCAGAAGAAGATGTGATTGCATATGCACGTATGGCTGACAAACTTCTTCATTTACCAATTTTCTATTTAGAATACAGCGGCACATATGGAGATGTGGAACTCGTAAGAAAAGTGAAAGCTGAGCTGCAAAATGCAACATTATATTACGGCGGCGGAATTGCAAGTGCAGACCAAGCGAAGAAAATGGCACAGTATGCGGATACAGTTGTCGTTGGAAATTTAATTTATGACGATATAAAGAAAGCTTTAGCAACAGTAAAAGCTGTAAAAGGAGAGTAGGTGACCGAATACATGAGTATAACAGAAAAATTATTAACAGGATTAAATCCGCAGCAGCAAAAAGCTGTGCAAACAACGGCGGGACCGCTTTTACTTATGGCAGGTGCAGGCAGTGGTAAGACGCGTGTGTTAACGCACCGAATTGCGTATTTACTTGGTGAAAAAGGTGTTGCACCGTGGAATGTATTAGCGATTACGTTTACAAATAAAGCTGCACGTGAAATGCGTGAGCGTATTGACAAGCTTGTTGGTCCAGAAGCAGAGGATATTTGGATTTCAACATTCCACTCCATGTGTGTTCGCATTTTACGACGCGATATTGATCGCATCGGCATTAATCGTAACTTTACGATTTTAGATGCAAGCGACCAATTAACAGTTGTGAAAAAAATTATGAAAGAGCGCAATATTGATCCAAAGAAGTTTGAACCTCGTTCTGTTCTTGCGACAATTAGTAATGCGAAAAATGAATTGTTATCTGCAGAAAAATATGCGAAGAAAATCTCAATTGCAGATCCATACGAAAAGATGACAAGCGATGTGTATACAGAGTATCAAAAGCGTCTTCTCAAAAATAATGCGCTTGATTTTGATGATTTAATTATGACGACTATTCAATTATTTGAGCGTATACCCGAAGTACTGGAGTTTTATCAACGTAAATTCCAATATATTCACGTTGATGAGTATCAAGATACGAACCGTGCTCAGTACATTCTCGTTAATAAATTGGCTACGCGTTTTAAAAACCTTTGCGTAGTCGGTGACTCAGATCAATCGATTTATCGTTGGCGTGGGGCAGATATTGCTAATATCTTGTCGTTTGAAAAAGATTATGAAAATGCACAGGTCATTTTACTGGAGCAAAACTATCGTTCGACGCAAAGTATTTTAAACGCAGCGAATGCTGTTATTGAAAATAATATGAACCGTAAACCGAAGAAGTTATGGACGGATAATCAAGTAGGGAGTAAAATTTCGTATTACCGTGCTGCAACTGAAAAGGATGAGGCTTACTTTGTCGCGAAAAAGATTCGTGATGAAGTGCAAATAGGCAATCGAAAGTACACAGACTTTGCGGTACTATATCGTACAAATGCTCAGTCTCGTATGGTCGAGGAGATTTTCCTGAAGTCCAATATTCCATATAAAATTGTCGGTGGCATTAAGTTCTACGATCGTAAAGAAATTAAAGATATATTGGCATACTTACGTTTAATTGCGAATCCTGATGATGAAATTAGTTTCGCTCGTATTATTAATGTACCAAAACGCGGTGTTGGAGCAACATCAATTGATAAAATTATTAATTATGGCGTGCAAAATGGTCTTTCGCTGACGGCTGTGTTAGATGAAATTGAACACGTTGGACTAAGTGCAAAAATTACGAAGACAGTAGCAGAATTTGCAAAGCAGCTTCATAATTGGGTGAACATGCAAGAGTATTTATCAGTAACAGAGCTTGTTGAGGAAGTGTTAGAGAAAACAGGTTACCGTGATGCACTGAAGAATGAACGTACATTAGAATCAGAAGGACGCTTAGAAAACTTAGAAGAATTCTTATCTGTTACACAAACGTTTGAATCTCAAAGCGAAGATAAGAGCCTTGTTGCTTTCTTAACTGATTTAGCGCTTGTTGCTGATATTGACCGTGTAGATGAAGATCCAATGGCTGGTGAAGAAGTGATTTTAATGACAATGCACTCTGCAAAAGGATTAGAATTCCCTGTCGTCTTCATTTTAGGACTAGAGGAAGGAATTTTCCCGCATACGCGCTCTTTAATGGAAGAAGATGAAATGCAAGAAGAACGCCGCTTAGCATACGTTGGTATTACACGTGCAGAAGAAGAACTGTACGTAACGAATGCTCAAATGCGAACGATATTTGGTAGAACAAGTATGAATAAAGAGTCACGTTTCATCTCTGAGATTCCTGAGGATCTCATTGAAACGCTTCATGAAGTGAAACCAAAGCGTGAAAGTTTTAGTACAAAGTCAAAACCTACGACTACAACGACAACTCGTTCACGCTCAGCCTTTGTTCGTCCTGCCGCGAAAACAACAGGCGGTGAGCAAATTGGCTGGTCAGTTGGTGATAAAGCGTCACATCAAAAATGGGGCATTGGTACGGTTGTGAGTGTAAAAGGGGATGGAGATGCAAAAGAATTAGACATTGCGTTTCCAAGTCCAATTGGTATTAAACGATTATTGGCTAAATTTGCACCAGTTACGAAAGTGTAAGAAAGGAATGAGGTTATGCCGAAAGAAGCAGCACAAAAGCGCATTGAAGAGCTGCGTGACATTTTAAATAAGTTTAATTATGAATATCATGTGCTAGATAATCCATCTGTATCTGATGCAGAGTATGATCGTCATATGCAAGAACTTATAAAATTAGAAACAGAGCATCCAGAATTATTTACAGAAGATTCTCCGTCTGTTCGCGTTGGCGGAGAGGTTCTTGATATTTTTGAGAAAGTAACGCATAAATCACCGATGTTAAGTTTAGGAAATGCTTTTAATGAAGGAGATTTACGTGATTTTGATCGCAAGGTACGTCAAGGAATTGACGGACAAAATGTAAGATATGTGTGTGAATTAAAAATTGACGGACTTGCCGTTTCCCTTCATTATGAAAAAGGGCGCTTCATTCAAGGGGCAACTCGTGGTGATGGTATAACGGGTGAGGATATTACACAAAATTTAAAAACAATTAAAGCAATTCCTCTGCGTTTAACAGAAGAAGTGACGCTAGAAGCGCGCGGTGAAGCATACATGCCGAAACGTTCATTTGTTAAGTTAAATGAAGAAAAAGAACAGAACGGAGAAGCTGTCTTTGCGAATCCACGTAATGCAGCAGCGGGTTCATTGCGTCAGCTTGATCCAAAAATTGCAGCAAAGCGTAATTTATCTTTATTTGTATATGGACTTACTGATTTAGAAGGAAAGACAATTACATCGCATAGTGAATCGTTAAACCTTTTAGGGGAGCTGGGTTTTAAAACAAACCCTAATCGCCAAGTTTGCGAAACAATCGATGAGGTCATTCATTATGTACAAGATTGGCAAGAAAAACGTCCACATCTTGATTATGAAATTGATGGTATCGTTATTAAAGTAGACGATGTGTCACTTCAAGAAAGTTTAGGAACAACAGCAAAAAGTCCAAGATGGGCAATTGCATATAAATTCCCGGCGGAAGAAGTTGTTACGAGGCTGACGGGCATTGAACTAAGTGTTGGACGTACAGGTGTGGTAACCCCAACTGCTGAATTAGAACCAGTTCGCGTTGCAGGAACGATTGTCCGTAGGGCTTCTTTACACAACGAAGATTTAATTCGTGAAAAAGATATTCGCATTGGCGACTATGTTGTTGTAAAGAAAGCTGGAGACATTATTCCTGAAGTTGTAAATGTGATTGTAGACCGCCGCACAGGTGAAGAAGAAGAGTTTCATATGCCAACGCATTGCCCAGCATGTGAGAGTGAACTTGTTCGTTTAGAGGAAGAGGTTGCGCTTCGTTGTATTAATCCAGCATGCCCAGCACAAATTCGGGAAGGATTAATTCACTTCGTATCACGTAATGCGATGAATATCGATGGGTTAGGTGAACGTGTAATTACCCAGTTATTTGACGCAAATTATATTCGTACGTTTGCAGATTTGTATACATTAACGAAAGAACAGCTATTACAACTAGAACGTTTTGGAGAAAAATCTGCTTCAAATCTAGTACAAGCAATTGAAACGTCAAAAGACAATTCATTAGAGCGATTACTGTTCGGCCTTGGTATTCGCCACGTTGGAGCCAAAGCTGCTCGCACATTAGCGGAACATTATGAAACGATGGACCACATAGCGAAGGCGACAGAAGAAGAGCTGACGACCATTAATGAGATTGGTGAAAAAATGGCGCAATCTATCGTTACGTATTTTGATAATGAAGATGTACAAGAGTTATTACAACAATTTAAGTCATATGGCGTAAATATGACTTATAAAGGGATAAAACGAACAGATTTAGAAAACATTGAATCTTATTTTGCAGGGAAAATAGTTGTTTTAACTGGTAAACTAGAAGTGATGGGACGCAGTGAAGCGAAAAAGAAAATTGAAGAACTTGGCGGGAAAGTCACAGGTAGTGTGAGCAAAAGTACAGATTTAGTCATTGCAGGAGAAGCTGCTGGCTCTAAGCTAGCACAAGCACAAAAACATAACGTTGAGATTTGGGATGAAGCGAGGTTCTTACAAGAGCTCAATAATTAAGAGGTGCAAAGTTACCATGAAAAAAGTTATATTAGCAGTGTTAAGCCTTGGGTTACTTCTCAGTGGATGTAGCACTGATTTGAAAAAAGAAGATAAAGTTGTAGAAAAATCTGGGGATTCGAAAGATAAAGCGATTCTTCCGAAATACTCTATTTCAGATGATTTTTATAAAACAGCAGTTCCGTTTAAATCAGGTTCAGCACATGGGTTAGCTGTACAAGGATTAAATAGCCGTTTAGATGTTGATGAATTTGAAACAGGATTAATGCGCATTGCGAAAGAATCATATGATACGAAAGATTATTTCTATCAGGAAGGAAAGTATTTAGATAAAGATACGATACAAGCGCTATTGGGCAGGAAACGTACACCAGAGCAACAAGCTAATTTAGAAAAAGTATCGAAGAAGAAGCTGCCAAATGGATTGAATCCAGCGTTATCGGCAGGAGAATCGGAAACATTACAAGCAAAAAATGAAAAGAGTCCAATTTATTTAGCGCAAATTTTAGAACAAGATTATTTAAAAACAAAAAGTAACAACGAAGCAGAGTTAAGTGGAGTTGTAATTGGTCTTGCGATGAATTCTGTTAATTATTATACAGAAGAACATGGTTATCCGCGTGAAAATAAAATCTCTGACGAAGAATTGCTAAAACAGGGTAAGGAAATGGCCCAAGAAATTTTACCGATTTTGAAACAGAAAGATGAATTGAAAAATGTCCCAATTACATTTGCGATTTATCGACAAGAATCTAAATCTTCACTTGTACCAGGATCATATTTATCATATACAACAGTTGATAAAGGCAGTGACAAAGTAGAAGATTGGAAAGCAATAGATGAAAAATATTATTTGTTCCCTTCGAATGAAGCAGACACGAATTATCGTGACGATGCAACAATTGTAAAGAACTTTAATGCTAAACTAGCGACTTATTTTGACGGAAACTATACTGCGGTTGTTGGCAGAGGATTCTATAAAGATGGTCAATTAAAAGAAATGAAGCTTGAGATTCCAGTTCAGTTTAATGGAAAAGCGGAAGTCATTGGATTTACACAATTTGTAGCTGGGGCTGTTATGGAATATTTTCCTAACTATGTTAAAGTGCAAGTAACGATTAAGTCGGTAGAACGCCCAGAAGCAATTATTATTCGTGACGTAAAGCAAGATAAACCGTTTGTCCAAATTTTAGATTAAGAGAAAGTCGTTCCTTATTATAGGAACGGCTTTTTTTATTGCATTATTTGCGAGCATTTAGCCCGCTATTCGCGGGCAGTAAGACCCCCCATCTCAAGAGTGAGAGAAGCGAAGAAGATAGGTGGGAGCTAAACTGCCCGTAAAAGCCTGAGTGGTTCAACTAATAATCAGTGGGGAATAAAGCCCCCCCACTGATTAAAGTTTCACTTTATATTAGAAATTTTGTTATAATTTTTAATGTTGTTAATAAAAAAGGGGATCGAGGGAAAGGACAGATGGAAGATTTAAGTTTGCAAGTCATTATACTACTTATTGCTTTTGGATTTTTAGCAGCATTTATCGACTCTGTGGTTGGAGGAGGAGGTTTAATCTCGCTTCCAGCACTTATGTTTATTGGGTTGCCGCCGGCTTCGGCTATCGCTACAAATAAATTAGCAGCAACAATGGGATCATTTACGAGTACGCTTTATTTTATTCGTTCTAAAAAAGTAGATTTTCGCATTGTAGGAAAACTAATTCCGTTCACAATTGTTGGGGCAGTTGCAGGGGCATTTGTTGTAAAGTACATCCCACCGGATGTTTTGCGACCTCTTGTGTTAGTTATGCTTGTGTTAATTGCGATTTATATTATTCTAAAAAAAGATTGGGGTAGTGTAGCTACCCATAAGAAAATGACGAAAGGAAAAACATTTTTATTTTATTTCGTTATTTTAATGCTTGGATTTTATGACGGTTTTTTTGGACCGGGCACAGGTTCATTTTTAATTTTTGCATTTTTATTAATTGGGATGGATTTTATCGGTGCAGCGGCATCTGGTCGAGTGTTAAATTTTGTTAGCAATATTGTATCATTGATTACATTTTTATTTTTAGGTGCAATTCAGTTTAAATATGGTTTAATTATGGGTTTATCAATGATTGCAGGGGCATATCTCGGTTCAAGATTTGCTGTTCGAAAGGGCGTAGGATATATACGAATTTTATTTTTGACAGTAACGATTTTGTTAATTGGGAAAAACTTTTGGGAATACGTTCATATTTTATAACATGATGCATATGCATCATGTTGTTTTTTTATTTATTATATTTAAAAAATTAAATAATTTTTTAAATATAAGTCTAAGAATATTTGAACAAATCGAAATTATCGTGTAGAATAATGTTGTATTATGTAAACGCTTTTTTCTAAGGGGAGGCTAAAATAATGGTAGTAGCATACAAACATGAGCCATTTACAGATTTTACAGTAGAGGCAAATAAAGTAGCATTTGAAGAAGGTTTAAAGAAAGTAGAATCTTATCTTGGACAAGACTATCCATTAATTATTGGGGGAGAAAAGGTCACTACAGACGATAAAATCGTTTCTGTGAATCCTGCAAATAAAGAAGAAGTCGTTGGCCGCGTTTCAAAAGCAAGTCGTGAATTAGCAGAAAAAGCAATGCAAGTAGCGGATGAAACATTCCAAACTTGGAGAAAAACGAAACCAGAAATGCGCGCAGATATTTTATTCCGTGCAGCTGCAATCGTTCGCCGCAGAAAACATGAGTTTTCCGCAATTCTTGTGAAAGAAGCAGGTAAACCATGGAATGAGGCAGATGCTGATACAGCAGAAGCAATCGACTTCATGGAGTATTATGGTCGTCAGATGTTGAAATTAAAAGACGGCATTCCAGTAGAAAGCCGTGCAATTGAATATAACCGTTTCTCTTACATTCCATTAGGAGTAGGTGTTATCATTTCTCCTTGGAACTTCCCATTTGCAATCATGGCAGGTATGACAACAGCTGCATTAGTATCTGGTAACACTGTGTTATTAAAACCAGCTAGTACAACACCTGTAGTAGCAGCGAAGTTTATGGAAGTATTAGAAGAAGCTGGCTTACCAGCAGGCGTAGTAAACTTCATTCCTGGTAGCGGATCTGAAGTTGGAGATTACTTAGTTGATCATCCTCGTACACGCTTCATCAGCTTCACTGGATCACGCGATGTTGGTATTCGTATTTACGAACGCGCAGCAAAAGTAAATCCAGGACAAATTTGGTTAAAACGTGTTATCGCTGAAATGGGCGGTAAAGATACAATCGTTGTTGATAAAGAAGCAGATCTTGAATTAGCAGCAAAATCTATCGTTGCATCTGCATTTGGTTTCTCAGGACAAAAATGTTCTGCATGTTCTCGCGCAGTAATCCATGAAGATGTATACGATCACGTATTAAACCGTGCAATTGAATTAACAAATGAATTAACAGTAGGTAACCCAGAAGAAAAAGGTATAAACATGGGACCAGTTAACGACCAAGCTGCATTCGATAAAGTAATGAGCTATGTTGCTATTGGTAAAGAAGAAGGTAAACTTGTAGCAGGTGGCGAAGGTGATGATTCTAAAGGTTGGTTCATTAAACCAACAATCATTGCTGACATTGCAGAAGATGCTCGTCTTATGAAAGAAGAAATCTTCGGACCAGTTGTAGCATTCTGCAAAGCAAAAGACTTTGATCACGCACTTGCAATTGCGAACAATACAGAATACGGTTTAACAGGAGCTGTTGTTTCTAATAACCGTGAACACATTGAAAAAGCACGTGAAGACTTCCACGTTGGTAACTTATACTTCAACCGTGGATGTACTGGTGCAATCGTAGGTTACCAACCATTCGGCGGCTTTAACATGTCTGGTACAGACTCTAAAGCTGGTGGACCTGACTATATTGCATTACACATGCAAGCAAAAACTACTTCTGAAACTCTATAAGAAGTATAGGAAAGACCTTCTCCTTAGTGGGAAGGTCTTTTTGTTCGTGTTATTTTGAAAGTTGCAATGAACAGATATGTTAGCTTAATAGAGTATGAGTTAAATAATAGTGTTGTTAATGCGGGATAAAAATAGAGTGANNTCACTCTATTTTTATCCCGCTATCCACCTTAATTTGTGGATTCATGCTTTTCAACAAAGATGCAAATTTTTGTTTATCCTTTGGA
This sequence comes from Bacillus sp. AFS018417, assembly GCF_002560985.1. Taxonomy (NCBI): domain Bacteria; kingdom Bacillati; phylum Bacillota; class Bacilli; order Caryophanales; family Bacillaceae; genus Bacillus; species Bacillus sp. AFS018417. The sequence goes on along the minus strand of NZ_NTTM01000025.1, from coordinate 100,772 downwards.
GACACAAGTGCCATTCCAAAATTAGAGTCATAAATTATTTCAAGCCTATCAATTGAAAGGGCAGAAGATGCTAACGGATTTTTTGTTTGTGTAATTTTTTTTATATCTTTTATTCGAATTCTCTTTTTTATCGGACCATTTTGGATGATTAGTAGTTCGTTATTTATTTTATATCCTGTTGTAAACCAACTCCAAACTAACAAGATTGCAAAAGGTGTTGTAAAAAAAAGAACCTCGTAGTCTCTTCTTATAAAGAATGGAACAAAACAAGCAATTATACACCCAAAATAAATGGGATATAACCATAAATCTTTTTTTGATGGAAAATACAATTACATCCTCTCCTGTCTCTAATAGCTATATATTCCTACTGATCTATAAGTTTCATTAATTAGCAATATGCAAATTTCTACAACCATTTTAGTTATAGATGCTTTGTTGTTACTATGACCTGTAATATCAGAAGGTTCAAAATTATTCAAAAAGTATTCAAGGTATATTAGTGAGACACATTTGAATTGTTACATCCAACCTTTAAAAGGTACGAATAATTTTATAAATTTACAATTTCTTAACGATTAAAAACTAAACATTTACAACTTTTTAATCTTTGCTTTATATTTGTTTATTATTATTTGGAGTATAAACAAAAGCAAACAAACAATAAAACAAAAAGGGAGACTGACTTTTATATGAACAAAAAATTGATTTGGAAGGTCGTAACAGCAGGTGCTTTAGCAGTTTCTATGTTTGCAGGATGTTCAAGTAAAGAAGAAAAAGAAGCAAAAGCAATTGATTATAATAAGCTCTCGCTTCAAGAAGTTGTAGAAAAGGCGAAAAAAGAGGGAGAGGTCAATTCAGTAGGGATGCCTGATGCATGGGCAAACTGGAAAGGGACTTGGGATGACTTGAATAAAGAGTACGGTCTCAAACATACAGATACAGATATGTCGAGCGCTGAAGAGTTAGCGAAGTTCGAATCGGAAAAGAATGATGCAACGGGAGATATCGGTGATGTTGGTATTGCTTTTGGTCCATTGGCAAAAGAAAAAGGATTAACATTACCGTATAAAACATCCTATTGGAATGATATACCAGAATGGGCGAAAGATAAGGATGGCCATTGGGTAGTAGGTTATACAGGAACGCTCGCTTTCATTACAGATAAGAATAAAGTGAAAAATCCACCAAAATCATGGAAGGATCTCGAAAAAGGAGATTACAAGGTAACAATCGGTGATGTGCAAAAAGCAAATCAAGCACAATTTGGGGTATTAGCCGCAGCTTATGCAAATGGTGGGGATGAAAAGAATATCGAGCCAGGTATTGATTTCTTTCAAAAATTGGCTAAACAAGGACGCTTAGGTACAGCCGAGCCTAACTTAGCTGCTTTAGAAAAAGGAGAAGTTGATGTTGCAATCGTCTGGGATTTTAATGCACTAGGATATCGCGATAAAATTGATCCAAATCGTTTTGACGTAGTTATTCCAGAAGAAACGTCCGTTATGTCTGGTTATACTACGATTATCAATAAGTATGCAAAACATCCATACTCAGCTATGTTAGCGCGTGAGTATATTTTATCAGATAAAGGACAAACCAATTTAGCTAATGGATATGCTCGTCCAATTCGTGAAAATGTACAGCTTCCTGCAGACGTAAAGGCAAAGCTTCTGCCAGATACAATGTACAAAAATGTACGACATGTAGCAGATGAAAAAGCTTGGGAAGATGTAACAAAACAATTACCGCAATTATGGCAAGAGAAGGTGTTAACGTATGTCAAATAAACTTGCATTTATTATGATTGATGGTTTACGTTATGACACTGCGGTGATGCAAATGGGATACTTGCATCACCTTGTTGAAAAGGGAAAAGCAGCAAGATATAAAGTGAAATCAGAATTGCCATCGATGTCTCGTCCTTTATATGAGGTGTTGTTGACAGGTACTCCTGCTTATGAAAATGGTATTACAACAAATAATGTAGTTCGTTTATCAAATCAAGAAAGTTTGTTTCATTTAACGAAAAAACATGGTTTAACAAATGCAACGGCTTCGTATTACTGGGTAAGTGAGTTGTATAATAAAGCGCCATTTCATCCTGAAACAGATCGTATTCAATTGGACGATTCTCGTCCAATTGAAAAAGGTATTTTCTATTGGGAAGATCATTATCCAGATACACATTTGTTTGCAGATGCTAATTATTTACTGCGAACATATCAACCGGATTTTTTATATGTTCACTCTATGAATGTAGATGATGACGGACATAAATTTACAGCAGATTCAGATAAGTACCGTAATCGAGTTATTACTGTAGATGTTATTTTAGCAAATATCTTACCAGCTTGGATAGAAGCTGGATATCAAGTGATTATCACTGCAGATCATGGAATGAATGATGACGGTAATCATGGGGGAACAACAGCAGCTGATCGTGATGTTCCGTTGTTTATCATTAGTGATAAAGTGACAACAGGAATATATGAGGAGGAAATTCCTCAATTACAAATTGCTCCTTTAGTTTGTAATTTACTTGGAATTCAGCCGTCACACCTTATGCAAAATTTAGTTATTCCTGGTGTAAAAAAGGCGTCTTTCATTTAAGAAGACGCCTTTTCTTTTAAGAGAGGAGTTTTAAATTTGAAACGTATTAATGGAATGCTTATAGCAAGTCTTATTCCGTTCTTTTTATTGATTGTATTATTTTTATTTGTTCCCCTCATTTCTATGATTTTTGGAAGCTTTCAACAAACAGGAGGAAATGGTTTCACTGTTTCTAACTATATAGAAGTGTTTAAGAATTCTTATTATCATCAAGCATTCAAAAACAGTATTTTGATTTCGATTGTTTCAAGTTTTATTGCGATTGTAATTTCTGTGTTTGCTACGTACTCGATTACTCTTTTCCCTAAAAAAATACAAGATCGAATTTTAATTTTTGCGAACTTGACATCTAACTTTGCAGGTGTGCCTTTAGCCTTCGCTTTCATTGTTTTATTAGGGAATAGTGGATTGTTTATATTATTGTTTCAACAATTGGGATGGGATACGTTAAGCTCCTTCCATTTATATTCTTGGTCAGGGCTTGTATTAATTTATATTTATTTTCAATTACCGTTAGGAATCATGCTTCTTTACCCAGTTTATGCCGGAATTCAAAAACAATGGAAAGAAGCAGCTGCATTACTTGGGGCATCTTCTTATCAATTTTGGCTACGAATTGGCTTTCCGGTTATATTGCCAAGTATCGCAGGGACATTTAGCATTTTGTTTGCTAATGCAATGGGAGCATATGCTTCAGCTTACGCGCTAACTGGAAGTACGTATAATCTTGTAACAATTCGAGTAGGAGCTTTAGTATCAGGAGATATATTCGCCCGTCCTGAACTAGGTAGTGCATTAGCGGTTCTTTTAGGCCTAGTGCTAGTAGTAGCGATGTTAATTAATGAATGGTTAACTCGTAAAATTCGGAGGGATTTATCTTGAAACGACCGTTTTATCATTACGTTACAATAGGAATCGTTTTTTTGTATTTGTTTATTCCGTTGCTTGCAACAATTCTATATTCTTTTGCGACAAATTGGAATAGAACAATATTGCCAGAAGGGCTGACATTGCAGTGGTATAGTAATTTATTTAGCGATATGCGTTTTATAGAAGCTTTTGGGCGATCTTTATCATTATCATTAGGGTCCACTGTATTAGCAATTATCATTATGGTGCCTGCAATATTTTCAATTGTTGTATATGCACCTCGATTAGAAAAGTTTGTACAAGCGCTTATTATCATGACGTATGCAATGCCCGGTGTCATCATTGGCGTAGGTTTAATCCGTTCTTATTCAAGCAGCGGAATTTCGATGGTATTAGTAGTTGTTGGAGCTTACTTTGTTACAATTCTTCCTTATATGTATCAAGGAACACGAAATAGTTTACGTACAATACATGCAAAATCATTGATGGAAGCAGCAGAAATGTTGGGAGCCAGTCGCTTTACGGCATTTATGAAAATTATTGTACCTAACATTTTATCTGGGCTTTTAGTATCGTCTCTCTTGTCATTCTCTATGTTGTTTGGCGAATTTGTATTAATTAATTTGCTTGTCGGAGGACGTTTCGAAACGATTCAAACGTATTTGTATCAAAATTTAAGCAAAAGTGGGCACATTGCGAGTGCTATTGTAGTTTGCTATTTCTTTTTAATGTGTATTCTTTCGACAATTCTTGTAAAAATGACACGTATAAAAAAGGAGACAGTGTAATATGAGTTATGTCACAATAAAAAACCTTATGAAGTCCTTTAATAATCAAACAGTTCTGCATGATATATCTCTTTCTTTTAAAGAGGGGGAATTTGTAACGTTATTAGGACCAAGCGGTTGCGGAAAAAGTACGTTGCTTCGTACTTTAGCAGGGTTAACAGAAATGGATAGCGGTACAATTCAAATTGACGGAAAAGATGTGACAAATGCAAAACCGAAAGACCGCCAAGTGGGAATGGTATTTCAAGCATATGCATTATTTCCAAATATGACTGTAGAAGAAAATGTAGCGTTCGGATTAAAGATGAAAAAAATGGACAAAGAGACGATTCGCCAAAAAGTATCTCGTATGATTACCCTTGTTGGATTACAAGGAAAAGAGCAATCTTATCCAAGGGAATTATCTGGGGGACAACAACAAAGGGTTGCATTAGCTCGTTCTCTTGTAACAGAACCGAAAGTGTTGCTTTTAGACGAACCGTTGAGCGCATTAGATGCACAAATTCGTAAAAGCTTACAGAAGTTGTTAAAATCTATTCAACAGGAATTAAATATGACAACTGTACTAGTTACGCATGACCAAGAAGAGGCAATGGCTGTTAGTGATAAAATTTACATTTTAAACGCAGGACATATTGCCCAAAGTGGTACACCACATGAAATTTATACTCATCCTACTAATGAATTTGTGGCTAGATTTATCGGGAATTATAATGTATTAAAGAGAGATGAAATGAAGTTGTTAATAGGAGATACAGAAGAGTTTACACGTGACTTATATGCTATACGTCCGGAAGCGTTTAGCCCTGTCTGCCAATCAAATACCTATACGATTTCTGGAAAAGTTCATAAGGTTATGATGCTTGGGAATGTTACACGCTACGAATTGTGTTCTAATAATGTAACGATAACAGCTGAGCATCTTCATAGCACGAGAGAGAATTTACAAGAAAATGAACTAAAAAAATTATACATTAGTAAAGAGGATGTGATTCCGCTGACATGAATTTATCATTACTTGAGCGTCACCAATATATTTTAGATCAGTTAGAACAAGAAAAAAAGATTATTGTCGCTTCTCTTGCTAGAGATTTAGGAGTAACACCGGAAACAATTAGAAGAGACTTAGATATTTTAGAAAAAGAGAAAAAGCTGAAAAGAGTACATGGCGGTGCTGTTAACTATCATCAAACAAATAATGAACCTCATTTTAGTCAGAAAATGAATGTATTTTACGATTTGAAACAGGAAATCGGAAAAAGGGCTGCACAGTTTATTCAAGATGGAGATACTGTAATGATTGATATAGGAACAACAACCATCCATTTAGCTCATTTCATACAAGATGTACAGCGAGTTACTATTGTTACAAACTCATTAGCGGTAGCCGATATTTTAAATCAACGATTAGAAGAGAAATATTTCGATGGGAAGGTTATTATTCTTGGGGGAGTATTAAACCCAGAGCAAAAATCAATTACCGGTGCTTTAACATGTAAAATTCTACAGGAGTTTCAATTTGATAAAGTATTTCTTTCATGCGGAGGAATTACACAGACAGATGTGAGTGACTATGATTTGGAAGAGGCTATTGTTTCTGCTGCAACGGTAAAGCAAGCGAGCCAAATATTTGTATTGGCTGATTCTTCTAAGGTGGATACAAAATCATTTTATCGCATTTGCCCATTGGCGGCGGTTGATTATATCATTTGTGATCAAGATATGCCGCATGCATGGAGAAAAAACCAGCTAGATACGATGCTACAATGGATTATAGTCAAAGGTGGAGAACAGTATGAAAGTTGATTATCATTTACATTTAGAAGAAGGGCCTTATTCATTGCGCTGGCTTAATCGTACAAATATTGCTTTAAATCATTTTAGTCCAATTGAGGAGAAGTATCATACGCTAGAATGGTTAAATAAAAGTATGGAACGATTGGGACATCGTCTTCAAAAAGGTGCATATGATGCAACTTGGCTCGATTTATATTTACAAGAGGCGAAGAGAAAAGGGTTAAGCGAAGTTGGAATTGTAGATCATTTATATCGTTTTAAAGAAACTCGTTCGTATTTTGAGCGGTATTTGGACTTGAGTGATACGGAAATTGGCAGAAAGCAACGATTATGGCTAGATCAAGTTATGACACAATCTATGGACGAATTTGTACAAGTTATTACAGACGCAAAAGCAGTCTGGGAAAAAGAAGGAATAAAGCTGCGCCTTGGAATGGAGGCAGATTATTTTCCTGGCGGAGAGAAAGAACTGAAAGAGTTGCTTGGAGCATACGATTGGGATTATGTAATTGGTTCTGTTCATTATATATATGGATGGGGATTTGATAACCCTGATACTCAAGAGCATTTTTATAATTATAATTTAGTAGAATTATATAAGGATTTCTTTCATGTAGTAGAAAAGGCAATTCGAAGTGAGCTATTTGATTTTGTTGCTCACCTTGATAATTTAAAAGTATTTAAATTCCGGCCGGACGAGAATCTTCTCCTTTCCCATTATAAAGAAATTGCGAGAGCGTTAATCGAAACAAATACAGCAACTGAGATTAATGCCGGATTATATTATCGTTATCCTGTGAAAGAAATGTGTCCAAGTCCAACTTTTTTAGATATTTTAGTTCAAGAAGGAGTAGCATTTACTACATCCTCAGATTCTCATTTTCCCGATGATTTAGGGGCATATGTAGAGAAAAATACGGAAATGCTTTTGGGAAAAGGAATAAGGGAAATTGCTACATTTGAACAGCGCAAAAGAATTATGAGACCTTTAGGATAAGAAACATGAAAAAGGTTTTATCTTCGTTTGTACCATGGAAACTTTACTTAGTATCTTTAGTCTAAAACTGTTTTAATTAGGAATTACAATAAAAAGAGTGAATATATATTGAATCTGCTTAGTTTTTAACATTTTTATTAAAAATACGTTATATTTGTAGAAAATATATTGTATTTTGTAGTATTTCTCTGTATAAATTTCACAAATTTCCTGTATAATACAATTTGAAGGAAAATCTATGATTAGACAAGAAGACACCGCTTTCAGTTTGCTCGCTGAAGGCGGTGTTTCTTTTTCATACATCTTGATAGGAATATAGAGTTACTGATGGAAGTGTAAGAGAAATGAAACGATATAAAGTGAAACTTCCATCAGTGGGGGCGCTTCATCCCCTACTGATGGTTAGTTGAACCAATCGGGCTTTTACGGGCAGTTATCCCCCACCTATCTTCTTCCATTTTTCTGAATCTTGAGGTGGGGGTTTTACTGCCCGTTAATGCGGGATAAAGAAAATCCCTTTGGTTAAGTCCAAAGGGATTTTTCGCGCTGTAGAAACTCTTCAGTGCTGATTATCTCAGCATACACTTCGTTTAAGGAAGCTAGAATTGTATTGTGAATATATACAGCTGGAATGGAAACGTTTTTAAAGATTAAGTCTTTCGTTGCACACGCATCATGTATTACTGTACATGTAAAGCCAAAATCAAAGGCAGCTCGTACTGTAGCATCAATGCACATATGTGTCATCATGCCGCATATAACAACGTGTTTGATTTGTAAATCTTGTAATTCTTGTAATAATGAAGTTTCTCGAAAACTATTTGGATAATGCTTCAATATGACCGTTTCTTGCTGCAAAGGACGAACATTCTTATGAATGTGTACACCTTCTGTATTTGGAAGAAAAAATGTTGCATTTTCGCGAGTGGAAACATGTTGGATATGAAAAATAGGCTGATTTGTTTCACGGAAATAGTGAAGTATGCGTTTTGCATATTCACTTGCTTCGCTAGCATTTCGCAGTTCCATCTTTCCGTTTGGAAAATAATCATTTTGGATGTCGACGAGTAAAAGAGCAGTTTTCATTTCAGTTACAGCCTCCAGTTTCAATTTTGTATTCGTTTAATTATTCCATTAGTTTAGGGAGTTTTCCTTTTTGAAAAATGTGAGATAAAGAAATTTACATGAAATTAAAATTGAAAAGTTTAAGTAGAAAAGACCAGGAATTTTCCTGGTCTTTTCTATACCGTTATTCAATTGTCACACGTTTTAAAGAAGTTTCCGCAGGTTGTTTCTGTTCCTTTATATAAGAAGTTAGTTCTTCATGAAACATGTTCAGCATCTTGTTTGCTCGCTGCTGAAGTGGGGCAGGTAATCCGTTTATAACATACCCTCCAACTTCTATCTTCGTGCGAATGATTTTCCGTAGCAAATCTTCACGCATGAACAACACCTCCAAATCGAATGTTAAGTACATCACCTTCAAATTTTGCTCCTTGAATGGACAAATGCGTTAATGTTTTTGGTAAGGTAATGTTTCGTTTTACGGAACCGGCTCGAATAATGAGTTCGTCACCTTTTTGATTTAAAGAGAGTTCACTTTTATCAGAGAATGGGATGGAAAGAACAAAGATATATTCATCACCGTTTTTTGTGACATATTGCGTCCGTCCGTTGAATTTCACGGCAGTTGGATCAGAATCATTTTTAAATAAAGCATCGCCAACACGCTCTAACATAGATAAACCAACTACTTCCTGTTCAAACATTGGTGCTTCATAAATAGGAAGCGGCTGAAAACTATCTTGAATCAATGCTTTATATTTCTTTTGTGTATCTTTCCAAGCCTGAAAATAAGAGTCTGTGACAGTGTCAGGAATGACGCGATTAATCATGATGGCATCAACATTGTAGTCATATAAGTTTAAATATGTGAAGCTGCGCTGCGCTTCTTTAATAACCATTTTTTCCGGATTCACAACAATACGAATACTTGTTACTTCTCGATTGGATAAAATATCTCTCATTTCACCGAGCTGTTCGAGAGTATGTGTTAATTCGTCCATGGCATCATCGGTAGGAAGGGGGAATCTAAGAAGCGGCTGTGCGACAGGACGTACAACTTTTAATACTTTACGTTTAATTGGAAAGAGTTTTTCCATCCACCAGCCGAGCATATCAGGGAAGCTTAGCATAGCTAATGTTTCACCGGTTGGAGCACAATCAATAATAATGACATCGTATGTTTTTTGTTTATAGTAATCTAATACACGCAGTAAGCTAATTAAATCTTCCATACCTGGGAACATAGTAAGTTCCTCTGTAGTAATATCGTCAGCTGCTTTTGATGTGAATAGTAATGTAATATATTTTTGCAGTTTGCCCCAGCCCTTTTCCATTTCATAGATTGTATTAATTTCTTGTGCCCATAAATTTTCACAAATTTCTTGTGGCTCTGAGGAAAGCTTCATACCAAATGAATCTCCTAAACTATGAGCCGGATCTGTACTCATGACTAACGTTTTTAAACCTTGTTTTGCACTTTGCATTGCTGTTGCTGCTGAAATACTTGTCTTCCCTACGCCGCCCTTACCTGTGTATAAAATAATTCTCATCATTCATATCCCCTTTGTTTCGGTAGTCGAATATTACGAGAGTCGAAATATATCTTTGAATAAAAACCCGCAGAGGGGTCTATTCAATCGGAATGTTTTTGATCTTAGGTGAAGTAAGCTTTTCTTCTGTTTTTTGTTGTGATGTAGCAATATGGTTCATGATTTTTTGGAAGATTTGCAGTAAAAATGCTTTTTCTTCTTCTGATAGTGCTTCCGTTACAAGGTTAAAATAATGAGCAGCATTTTGTTTTACTTCTTCTACAAGTTGTATGCCAGCTTCTGTTAAGCGAATCAATACAATACGACGATCACTTTCATTGCGGTAGCGCTCAATATACCCTTTTTTTACGAGACGATTGACTACACCTGTCGTTGTACTCATTGGAATATCGAGAAGTTCCGTAATTTTACTCATCGTAATGTCTGTATTTCGCTCCATCCATAGCAGACAGAATACTTCTGTTTTTGAAAGTGATAAATCAATGCTTACCCATTCTTCTGGATAGAAAAGCTTCTTGGCGTTATCAAGCAGTAAATCTAAAAAATGTTCGTATTGCAGCAATTATTTCCACTCCCGTATATTTCGAGGTTCGTAATATTTATTTTCATTCTATGTTTAACTTCAATAAATGTCAAATGATTATTTTTAACTTTTCAGGCTATATCCATTTTTTTCTTTATAAAGAATTATATGTATGCTAGAGTAATACAAAAGATAGGGTATTTTACATGAGATTTCATAGTATGAATGATGGTATACCCATCTAATAATAGATTAAGTAATGATAAGGGGGAGAAGAACAATGAAAAGGAGAAACACACAGGCTTTCACATTTTTAGCATGGACTTCTTTTGTTTGTGCGCTTTCTGGAATGCTCATAGGGATTTACACATTAGATGAACCACTCAGTGTAAAAGGATACTACTTAATAGGTACATTATTTCTAACAATGTCATGTTTTGTACTGCAAAAAACAATTCGTGATAATGAAGAAGATAATGAACATCTTCCTAAAAAAGAACCGATTGAAAAGTGATAAAGTGAAACTTCCATCAGTGGAGAGTTTTTTCATCTCCCGCTGATGGTTAGTTGAACCAATCGGACTTTTACGGGCAGTGATCCTTCACCTATCTTCCTCGCTTCTCTCTAAATCTTGAGGTGGGGGTCTTACTGCCCGTTAATTCGGGGTAAAATGACATGGAAGGCAAAAGCCTTTCTTTTTTTATGCAAAAATGCTGTAAGTCCCATGTGTTCACTTGCTTGAACTACTGAAAATTTGGTATCATCAATAGTATTGTAGATTGTACGATATATTATGGAGGTGGCCTAGCCGTGTCAAGAATTTCCGTTGAGAATGTAAAGCACGTTGCACATTTAGCGCGTCTTGCAATTACAGATCAAGAAGCAGAAAAATTTCAAAAACAACTCGATGCAATTGTTACATTTGCTGAGCAGTTAAATGAATTAGATACAACAAACGTAAAACCAACAACACACGTACTAGATATGAAGAATATTATGCGTGAAGATGTACCTGAAAAAGGTTTACCAGTTGAAGAAGTATTAAAAAATGCACCGGATCACAAAGAGAATCAAATCCGTGTTCCAGCAGTATTAGAATAGAGGAGGGGAATTTCGATGTCATTATTTGATCATTCTGTATCAGAGTTACATAAGAAATTACAAAGCAAAGAAATTTCCGTTACGGATTTAGTAGATGAATCTTACAAACGTATTGCGGATGTTGAAAATAATGTACAAGCGTTTCTTACATTAGATGAAGAAAATGCACGTGCAAAAGCGAAAGAATTGGATGCGAAATTAGGCGCTGAAGATAATGGGTTACTATTTGGTATGCCAATCGGTGTGAAAGATAACATCGTAACAAAAGGTCTTCGCACAACGTGTGCGAGTAAAATCTTAGCAAACTTTGACCCAATTTACGATGCAACAGTTGTGCAAAAGCTAAACGCTGCTGACACAATTACAATCGGTAAATTAAACATGGACGAGTTTGCGATGGGATCTTCTAACGAGAACTCTGGATTCTACGCTACAAAAAACCCTTGGAACTTAGATTACGTACCAGGCGGATCTAGCGGTGGTTCAGCAGCGGCTGTAGCTGCAGGCGAAGTATTATTCTCTTTAGGATCTGATACAGGTGGATCTATCCGTCAACCAGCTGCATATTGCGGTGTTGTTGGTTTAAAACCAACATATGGTCGTGTATCTCGCTTCGGTTTAGTTGCGTTTGCATCTTCACTTGACCAAATTGGACCGATTACACGTACAGTAGAAGACAATGCATACTTACTGCAAGCTATTTCAGGTGTTGACCGTATGGATACAACTTCTGCAAACATTGAAGTTGGCAATTACTTAGCTGGTTTAACAGGCGACGTAAAAGGTTTACGCATCGCTGTGCCCAAAGAATACTTAGGTGAAGGTGTTGGCGAAGAGGCTCGTGAGTCAGTATTAGCTGCTTTAAAAGTGTTAGAAGGTATGGGCGCGACTTGGGAAGAAGTATCGCTTCCACACTCTAAATATGCACTAGCAACATACTACTTAATTTCTTCTTCTGAAGCGTCTGCTAACCTTTCACGTTTTGATGGCGTACGTTACGGCGTTCGTTCTGATAATGTGAATAACTTAATGGACCTGTATAAGAATACACGTAGCGAAGGCTTTGGTGACGAAGTAAAACGTCGTATTATGCTTGGTACATTCGCACTTAGCTCGGGTTATTATGATGCATATTACAAAAAAGCACAACAAGTACGTACATTAATTAAAAATGACTTTGAAAATGTATTTGTAAACTATGATGTTATTATCGGACCAACAACGCCAACTCCAGCGTTTAAAGTAGGCGAAAAAATCGATGATCCAATGACAATGTATGCAAACGACATTTTAACAATTCCAGTAAACTTAGCAGGTGTTCCAGCAATTTCTGTTCCATGTGGATTCGGCGCAAACAACATGCCACTTGGACTGCAAATTATTGGTAAACACTTCGATGAAGCAACAATTTATCGCGTTGCACATGCGTTCGAGCAAGCAACAGATTATCATACAAAAAAAGCAAGTCTGTAAGGAGGCGAGCATAGATGAATTTTGAAACAATTATCGGTTTAGAGGTTCACGTTGAGTTAAAAACAAATTCGAAAATTTTCTCTGCGAGTCCGACAGAATTCGGAGCGGATCCAAATACACAAACAAGTGTAATTGACTTAGGATATCCTGGGGTGCTTCCAACTCTAAATAAAGAAGCAGTTAACTTTGCAATGAAAGCTGCAATGGCATTAAACTGTGAAATCGCAACAGAAACAAAATTTGACCGTAAAAACTATTTCTATCCAGATAACCCGAAAGCGTACCAAATCTCTCAATATGATAAACCAATTGGGGAAAATGGTTGGATCGAAATCGAAGTAGACGGCAAAAAGAAACGCATCGGTATTACACGTCTGCATTTAGAAGAAGATGCAGGGAAATCAACGCATACAAGCGAAGGTTATTCATTAGTAGACTACAACCGCCAAGGTATGCCATTAATTGAAATCGTATCTGAACCAGATATGCGTACACCAGAAGAAGCGTATGCTTACTTAGAAAAGCTAAAATCAATCATTCAATATACAGGCGTATCTGATTGTAAGATGGAAGAGGGTTCTCTTCGCTGTGATGCGAACATTTCTCTTCGTCCAGTTGGACAAGAAAAATTCGGTACAAAAGCAGAACTGAAAAACTTAAACTCTTTCACTTACGTACAAAAAGGTCTTGAGTTTGAACAGACACGTCAAGAAAAAGAACTATTATCTGGTGGGATCATCCAACAAGAAACACGTCGTTATGATGAAGCAACGAAGAAAACAATCTTAATGCGTGTGAAAGAAGGATCTGACGATTACCGTTACTTCCCAGAGCCAGATTTAGTTGAACTTTACATCGATGATGAGTGGAAAGAACGAGTGCGTGCTTCTATTCCTGAACTTCCAGATGCTCGTAAAGTACGTTATGTTGAAGAGCTTGGCTTACCAGCTTATGATGCACACGTATTAACATTAACGAAAGAGATGTCTGATTTCTTCGAAGCAACAGTTGCAGATGGTGCAGACGCGAAATTAACATCAAACTGGTTAATGGGTGAAGTACTAGCATACTTAAACAAACAACAAAAAGAATTACAAGATGTAGCACTAACACCAGCTGGTTTATCTAAAATGATTCAATTAATTGAAAAAGGTACAATTTCGTCTAAAATTGCGAAAAAAGTATTTAACGAGTTAATTGAAAAAGGTGGAGACCCAGAAGAAATCGTAAAAGCAAAAGGTCTTGTTCAAATTTCTGACGAAGGAGCACTTCGTAAGGTCGTAACAGAAATTCTTGATAATAACGAACAGTCTATTGAAGACTTCAAAAACGGTAAAGACCGTGCAATTGGTTTCTTAGTTGGTCAAATTATGAAAGCAACAAAAGGACAAGCAAATCCGCCGCTTGTTAATAAAATCTTACTTGAAGAGATTAACAAGCGATAAGCACGAGAAGTGGAGGCGTTTCGCTTAGGATGAGAAATTGCGAAGCCGCTGAAGCGAGAATGCAACAACGAAGATTAAACAGAAAAACACCCAAATATGGGTGTTTTTCTGAGTTAATCAAACGTTTGTTTNNAAACAAACGTTTGATTAACTGACAAATATAAGAAAAATACCTTCAGTTAAGTATGGTATGATAGTTGCAAAAAGGTTGTAATAATGATAAATCTAAATCTAGAGAGAATTTTTTCATAATATGGTATGAAATAAATGTTAATTTAGTGTTAACAATGAAATTATATTGCTTTGTTAGGTTGAAGGAAATACATGTAGAATTGAGAGGAGGGTACGCATAGGAGTGCTAAGCAAATGCTTGGCGGCTATTCCTTTCCCTTTTTGATGAATGAGGGTTTTCCTGTGCTAATGTTATATGAAACGTGCAAGAATTATTTATAATCCAACTTCTGGTCGCGAATTATTTAAGAAGAGCTTGCCAGAAGTACTACAAAAATTAGAGAAAGCAGGGTATGAAGCGTCATGTCATGCGACGACAGGCCCTGGAGATGCGACTGTGGCAGCGAGGCAAGCGGCAGAGCGTAAGTTTGATGTTGTTATTGCAGCAGGCGGCGATGGTACGTTAAATGAAGTTGTGAATGGGTTAGTTGGAAATGAGCATCTTCCGAAGTTTGGGATTATCCCAGTTGGAACGACAAATGACTTCGCTCGAGCGATTGGTGTACCTCGTTCAATCGAAGAAGCTGCTGATATCATTTGTGCTGGTCAAACGGTACCTCTTGATCTTGGAAGAGCAAATGATACATATTTTATTAATATTGCTGGCGGTGGCCGTATTACAGAATTAACATATGAAGTGCCAAGTAAATTAAAAACAGTACTTGGGCAACTTGCATATTATTTAAAAGGTATTGAAATGTTACCATCTTTGCATCCGACATATGTAGAAATTGAATATGATGGAAAAATGCTGCAAGAAGAAATTACAATGTTTTTAATTACGAATACACGATCTGTCGGCGGCTTTGAAAAAGTAGCTCCGTATGCATCTATTAATGATGGTTTGTTTGATTTGTTAATATTAAAAAAGGGTTCTATTGCAGACCTAATTAAGGCAGCGACACAAGCGCAGCGCGGTGAGCATATAAATAATCCGAAAGTATTATATACACAGGCAAATCGAATTAAAGTACATTCAACAGAAAAGTTAATGATTAATTTAGACGGTGAGTACGGCGGCGATGCACCGATGGAGTTTGAAAATATATATCACTGTTTAGAATTATTTGTTCCAGAGCAAAAAGAAACTACCTTGTAAAAGGTAGTTTTTTTGTAAAGAATGTAAATTGATAGTTCGTTGTACTTTTGTTGTATTTTTGCATATATTTTTTATCAGCATGTCCCATCCATTCCTGCGACTGAAATACGAGAATGGATAGAAATCTTTTGAATAAGTCCTTAAAGACTCAAAGAGAGTCTTTAAGGACTTATTTTTTGAGTCAAAATTTATAAAAATATAGGAGTACAGTGTGTTTGAAAATTGGCACACATTTTGCAATATAAAAAGCAAATCATTAAAAGAGGTGGAATATACAATGAAAACAAATTTTGCTAAGGTTAATCAAAATATTCCGGGTTCAAAAGCAGCTTCATTATTTGAACGCCGCCAAAATATCGTACCAAGAGGAGTAAGTAATGGAATTCAAACATTTGTACAATCGGCTCATGGAGCGCTTGTTACAGATGTGGATGGAAATCAATTTATCGACTTTGCTGGGGCAATTGGTACAATCAACGTCGGACATTGTCACCCGACTGTTACAGAGGCTCTTCATAAGCAAATCGATCAATATATCCATACAGGTTTTAACGTAATGATGTATGAATCGTATATTGAATTGGCAGAAAAACTAGCTGCGTTAGCGCCAGGTGCTTTCGATAAACAAGTATTGTTTTTAAACAGCGGAGCTGAAGCTGTTGAAAATGCAGTGAAAATTGCTCGTAAGTATACGAAACGAACAGGGATTATTGCATTTACAAAAGGGTTCCACGGCCGTACATTAATGACGATGACAATGACAAGTAAAGTAAAGCCGTATAAGCATGGATTTGGTCCGTTTGCACCAGAGGTTTATAAAGCTCCATTCCCTTACGAATATCGTCGTCCAGCTGGATTAACAGAAGAACAATATGAAGATTTTATCATTGAAGAGTTTAAAAACTTTTTAATCACAGAGGTTGCACCAGAAAGTATTGCAGCTGTTGTGATGGAGCCTGTACAAGGAGAAGGTGGCTTTATCGTTCCTGGTAAAAAGTTTGTAAAAGAAGTACATCGTTTATGTGCTGAACATGGCATTTTGTTTGTTGCTGATGAAATTCAAACAGGATTTGGCCGTACGGGTAAATATTTTGCTATTGACCATTACGATGTAGTACCAGATTTAATTACTGTATCTAAATCGCTAGGAGCGGGTGTACCAATCAGTGGTGTAATTGGCCGAAAAGAAGTAATGAATGAGGCTGCACCTGGTGAATTAGGCGGAACGTATGCTGGAAGTCCATTAGGATGCAGCGCTGCATTAGCTGTTCTTGAAGTAATGGAGAAAGAAAATTTAAATGAACGTGCTGTGCATATTGGAAAAGAAGTAATGGATCGTTTTCAACAAATGGCTGAAAAATATGAATGCATTGGTGATGTTCGTGGGTTAGGAGCAATGTGTGCCTTCGAATTAGTGAAAGATAAAGTAACGAAAGAGCCAGATAAAACGTTAGCTGCAAATCTTACTGCAGAAACAAATAAGAGAGGTTTATTGCTATTAACGGCAGGCGCATATGGAAATGTCGTTCGCGTTTTAATGCCGCTTGTTATTACAGATGAGCAACTTGAAGAAGGGCTTAACATTCTTGAAGAATCGCTTCAAGCTTGTTATGGAAAAGTAGATAAAGCACACGTATAAGCTAAAAGCGTATTGAGTTTCCTGTAAAATATTCATTTTAAAAACTTGTTTGCAACTGTTCCGGTTCTCCCTGTTATATAATAATGACAAAGTATTATATATAAATTGGACGTGTTTGAATATCATTTATTCTCTAAGATGAACCGTCAATCTGTGATATTTCAAATGCTCTTTATCATAGCAGGGTTATAAAACTTTGAAAATATTTAAACTTCAGGGAGTGACTGGAATGGTGGCGGAAAAGGAACGAGTATTTATGGATTTAAAAGATGTATTTGAACATGCATTTGATGAGATTTTTGTAACAGATGAGAAAGGTATTGTTGTTCGTGTCAACAGCATGTGCGAAAGACATTACCAGTTACCGGCGGAGAAATTGGTTGGTAAGAGTGTAAAAGAGTTACAAAAGGAAGGGATTTTTTATCCGTCTGCAACACTTGAAGTCATCGAAAAAGAGAAGCCAATTGAATTAGTGCAGACAACAAAGTCAGGAGAATATTTACATGTTCGAACACGGCCAGTTTTCGATGATCACGGTAATTTAAGAAGGGTCATTAGCTACTCACGTGATTTAACAGAGCTCTATCAATTGCGAAAAAAGGTAGAGGCAATGACGGATCAATTAAAAACGTATAAAAAAGAATTACGAGAAACATATGAGCATGAAGGGCTTATTTTTAAAAGTGCAGCTATGCAGAGGATAGTTGAAACGATAAAAAAAGTATCTGTAGTAGATAGCACGGTTCTTGTTTTAGGAGAAACAGGGGTTGGAAAAAGTAGATTAGTACGCCATTTACATGAATTGAGCCATCGTAAAAATGAAATGTTTTATGAAATCAATTGCGCCGCTTTGCCAACAAATTTAATTGAATCTGAACTGTTTGGATATGCAAGTGGTTCTTTTACAGGTGCGCATCGTGAAGGGAAAAAAGGCATTTTAGAACTGGCTCATAAAGGGACACTCTTTTTAGATGAAATTGGAGAAATGCCTCTTGAAATTCAAGCGAAACTTTTACAAGTATTACAGGAAAAAACATTCCGCCCAGTAGGAGGCAGAGAATTAAAGAAAGTAGATGTGCGCATTGTAGCCGCAACGAATAGAAATTTGAAAGAAATGGTGAAACAAGGGACGTTTCGCAAGGATTTATATTACCGCCTTAATGTGATTCCGATTTATATCCCTCCTTTACGTGAGAGACAAGAAGATATTTTACCACTAGTCTATTATTACCTGCAGCATTTTAATGAGAAGTATGGGCGTAATGTGAAGCTATCTCCGCATGTACTACAAGCATTTTTAGAATATCCTTGGGAAGGAAATAACCGAGAAATAGAAAATGTGATGGAACGTGTTGTTATTACTGCAGATGAGCTTGTTACATTGGAAGACTTACCATTATCTATGCAAAATTCTACAATCGAACAATCCGGAAAAAGTTTGTATGAAATGTTAGAGGAAGTAGAGCGCAATATTATTTTGAAAGCGTATAAAGCACATCAATCAAGCTATAAAGTAGCAGAGACTTTAAAAATTAGTCAGTCTGCAGCAACTAGAAAAATCAAAAAGTTTATTGGAGAAGAGCTTCTCGTTGGAGGAGAAGAAGGAATTTAAAAAAGTACCATTGCATTTGGTACAGTAAATATAAAGGAGGATGAAAAGGTTGGATAAAAAAACAATGGCTATTAATTTAGATAAGAAAGCAATGTATATTAATGGGGAATTTGTTCATTTGCATGAACAAATTGAAATTAACAATCCGGCTACACAAGAAGTATTTGCTACTGTTCCAAAAGGTGGAGTAACTGAAGCAAAGCAAGCGGTAGATGCTGCACATGAAGCGTTTAAGACTTGGTCAAAGTTAACGGCAGCTGAGCGTGCGAACAAATTGAAAAAGTGGTTCACGTTAATTGATGATCATAAAGAAGAAATTGCAGCTATTATGACAAAGGAACAAGGAAAACCATTCGCAGAAGCGCTTGGTGAAGTAAACTATGCGAATAGCTTTGTAGAATGGTATGCAGAAGAAGGGAAGCGTGTATATGGAGACATGATTCCTGCTTCTCATCCGAATAAACGTATCCTTGTATCGAAACAGCCTGTTGGTGTAATTGCAGCAATTACGCCATGGAACTTTCCAGCAGCGATGATTACAAGAAAAGTGGCACCTGCATTAGCAGCAGGATGTACGGCGGTCGTAAAACCAGCAAGCCAAACACCATTAACAGCATTAAAATTAGCTGAACTTGCACATGAAGCAGAAATTCCAAAAGGTGTCATAAATATCGTAACAGGAAGTGCGAAAGCAATTGCTGATACGTGGATGAATGATGGACGCGTAAGAAAAGTATCCTTTACTGGGTCAACAGAAATTGGAAAAGAATTGATGCGCGGTGCAGCTGAAACAGTGAAAAAAGTTTCATTAGAATTAGGTGGTCATGCACCGTTTATTGTAATGAATGATGCAGATTTAGATAAAGCTGTAGAAGCAGTAATCGGTTCGAAATTCCGTAATGCTGGTCAAACGTGCATTTGTACGAATAGAGTGTTTGTTCAAGAAGATGTGTATGAAAACTTCGTAGAGAAATTCCAAGTAGCTGTAGGAGAACTAAAGGTAGGGGACGGTTTTGCAGCAGGTACAACTGTTGGACCACTTATTGATCAGTCAGCTGTTGAAAAAGTACAAGAACATATAGAAGATGCGATTCAAAAGGGTGGAAAGGTACTGAATGGCGGACAAAAGATTGCAGAATTAAATGGCCATTTTGTTCAACCAACTGTAATTGGCGAAGCACATGATGATATGCTATGTATGACAGAAGAAACATTTGGACCGGTTGCCCCTGTTGCGAAATTTAAAACAGCTGAAGAGGTAATTGAGCGTGCAAATAACACACCATACGGCTTAGCGGCATATGTCTTTACAACAAATATTAGCCAAGCATTTCAAATTAGCGAAGCATTAGAATACGGAATTATTGGTTTAAATGACGGTCTTCCATCTGTTGCACAAGCTCCATTCGGTGGATTTAAAGAAAGTGGTATCGGCCGTGAAGGTGGTTACTTTGGAATTGAAGAGTACTTAGAAATTAAATATATTTCATTAGGTCTATAAAAGAGAATCGCATCAACGAAACCGTTGATGCGATTCTTCTTTATTCACTTTATTAAAACGCCCAGTTTCCTTTACGGAAGATTGGTTCATGTGTACCATCTGCTGTAATACCGTCAATATCTAGTTCAGCAGAACCGATCATAAAGTCTACGTGTGTAATACTAGAGTTTGCACCATTTTCTGCTAGCTCTTCTTTTGACATCGTTTTACCGCCGTCTAAGTTAAAAGCATAGGCATTACCAATTGCTAAATGGCAAGATGCATTTTCATCAAATAATGTATTGTAGAACAAAATATTTGTATTAGAAATAGGTGAGTCGTGCGGTACTAATGCAACTTCTCCTAAGAAATGAGAGCCTTCATCTGATTCGATTAAATGTTTTAATGTTTCTTCACCAACTTCAGCTTTGAAGTCCACAATGCGACCATTTTCAAATGTAAGCGTAAAGTTATCGATAACATTTCCTGCATAAACTAATGGTTTTTTACTTGTTACATAGCCGTTTACGCCTGTTTTTAACGGCATTGTAAATACTTCTTCTGTTGGAATGTTTGCCATGAATGGTACATTCTTTTCGTTAATGCTGCCAGCACCCACCCATAAATGTTTTTCAGGAAGTTCGATTGTTAAATCTGTTCCTGGTCCTTTATAGTATAGTGCTTTATAGTGTTTGTCGTTTAAATTGCCTACTTTCGTATGTAAGTTACTATTATGTTCGTTCCAAGCTTGAACAGGATTTTCTAAATCAGCACGAGTTGCTTGGAAAATTGCATCCCATAATTTTGCTACTTGTTCTTCTTCAGGTACATCAGGGAACACTTTTGCTGCCCATTCTGTTGTTGGAACAGAAATAACGCACCAGCTTACTTTATCAGTCATCATATATTCGCGAACTGTTTTCATTGCTTCTCCAGCTGCTCTATTTGCGCTAGCAATACGCTTTGGATCTACACCTTTTAATAAATCAGGGTTCTCTGCGTAAATGGATAAAAATGCTGCTCCTTCTTTTGCTAGTTCTTCACGTGCATGCGCTTTCCAAGCAGGGAATTCAGAAAATGCTTCCTCTGGTGCTAAGTCGAATTTTAAACGTGTTAAATTTTCATCAACCCAATCGACATACACATGCTTTGCACCTGACTCATAAGCTTTCTTTGTAACAAGACGAACAAATGGAGCAGCTTCAATCGGTGCACCAATATTTAATGTTTGTCCCGGTTGAATATTTACTCCGACATTTACTGCTAGAGCAGCATACTTTTCTAACGTTTGTTCAAATGACATATATATTCTCCTTTGCGTAAATAGTTCTTATGTACATAATACATGAAGATTCTGAAAATATAAATAGAACCCGATTGGAATCGAGTTCTATTTTCTTATTTGATTGCCAGCCCAAACTGTTCCACAGTTGTTGAGTTATGAATACGGACACGTTTTATACGTAACAATTCATCTGGCTCGCCTTTTTCAATAAATTGACCAGGTTTTGTTGTTGTCGCAAATTGGTAATATTTTTTTGTTTCAGCAACAACATGGTCATTTACATGGCCAAATGGATAAGCAATAGCGATAACGGGTTTGCCAGTAATCTTTTCGAGTTTTTCCTTCGAACCCTTTAGTTCTTCTTCATAGTTTGTAATTTTCGGCAAATCGGCATGTGTTGTTGTATGAGATTGAACAGAAAAAATGCCGGAATCAATCATCTCTTTTATATCTGCTGTAGATATTGAGCCTTCTGTATCGATGGAATTGACAATTATATATTCTGTCGCGGTTGGCTTGAACTTATCATCTTTAAGCTTTTGTAAAATATGAAAGGCATTCATATTATTTTTCATACCATCATCAAATGTAACAAAAATTGGTTTGTTGACTTTGTTAATGTCACTCCAGCGTTCAAAGGTTAACAATGTATAGCCGTTGTCTTTCAAATATTGCATTTGTGCTTCAAAGTTGGCAGGAGATACAAACAAATCTTTCAGACCATTGCCCTCTTTATAATCATCAATCGCATGATACATTAGAATTGGTGCATATTGCTGGAATACAATTGCTGATGTTGCAAGTGGAACGGTTTTCCCATCTTCTTTTATACCGATTGCTTCAATTTGATATTCGCCGCGCTTTCCTTCAAATTCTTTTACATCAAATGGTAAAGAAAAATGGTTCTCTTTTTCTTTAGAAGAGAATGTTTTTGCACTCTCTTTTCCGTCAGCAGTGCGCCAAATTTTATATTGTACTTCTGTAATTGGCGCTTTTACATCTTTCGTGTATACAACTGTATTTTTTGATTCGTATGTAATCGGATTCCATGAAATAGTTCCTTGTGGCTGCACTTTCTCTTCTGTTTTCTTATCTGTTTGCTGCTCAGCAGCGTGTACTTCTTTTTTGGGATCTAGTTGAGTTACATGACTACAACCAGAGATGAACAGAGTAGAGAGTAGTATGGTAGAAATGTATTTTTTCATATAATAAGCATCCTTTAGTCAAATTGTATAAGAAGAGGCTGCTTTGTTAATAAAACAGCCTTAAAATATGTAAATCCATTTTAATTTTTCCGCATATAAGTCGCTGCTATGCACAGCAAAACATAATTTGCACTTGCTCTCGCCCACTCAAAAAGAAAGGGGTTTTTATGTCGGTTTTCCAATTTGCATTTATATAATTAATTGCGCTCTCTTACCAATGCTGTAAATTGCGCCATTGATGTGTTAGGTCCGACAAAATGGCGTTTAATTAAATATTGTTCGTTCGGTAAACCTTTTGTCATATGATTGCCATGATCTGTTGTTACTGCAAATTCGTAATATTTTTTTGTTTCTGCAACAGCTTGATCGTTATAAGAGCCTACTGGATACGCGAGAGCAATTATTTTCTGACCAGTAAGACTTTCAATTTTCTCTTTTGAAACGCGTAATTCTTCATCGTAATTGTTTGAATAAGCCATCATCGCATGAGTAGATGTGTGCGATTGTATAGAGAAAATACCAGAATCTACCATCTGTTTAATCTCATCTTTTGAAAGACGATTTGGTGCATCAATATCATTGGCAACGACAAACTCTGTCGCTGCTGGCTGGAATTTGTCATCTTTTAAACTTTGTAAAATATGAAGGGCATTCATATTATTTTTTCGTCCGTCATCTAACGTTATAAAGATAGGTTTATTGACTCGATTTATATCGTTCCAACGTTCAAATGTCAGCATTGTATACCCGTTATCTTTTAAATATTTCATATGTGATTCGAACTGTGCTGGCGGTACATACAAACCTAACTCGCCGTCACCTGGTCCAGAGTATTTTTCAATTGCATGATACATTAGAATTGGTACAGATTGTTGAAAGGTAATTGTAGATTTAGCAAGAGGTACTTGTGTGCCATCTTCTTTTAATCCTGTTGTTTCAATTTGATATTCCCCGCGTTTCAAATTGAAAGCCTTTAAGTGGAATGGGAAAGCAAAATTACGTTCTTTTTCCTTTGATGAAAATGTTTGTTTGCTTTCAGGGCCATCAGCAGTGCGCCAAACGTGGTATTGTATTTCTGTAAACGCATCTTTTAAATGGTTCATATAGAGCACAGTGCTTTTTGCATCAGGTGCAAAAGGCTCCCATGTTATATTCCCTTGTGTTAAGGGAACATCAACTGTTTTCGCTTCAACTTTTTTCGGTTCCACTTGTTTCTCAGCGGCTGCATCTTTTTTCTGTTTATCACTAGTTACACTAGTGTTGCAACCTGTGAGAATGGTAGAAGAAAGTAAAGCCATTAGTGCGTATTTTTTCATTATATCCATCCTTCTATTGTGTATTATACCCTTGTTAATCATATCACTCTCATATATAGAGGGAAATATCATTTTTGGTTAATTAAGGCAAAAATACTATATTTTATTAGCCTATGAGCAATATGTAAAATTTTTGTGAAGAAAACAAAAAGCAGCTCCCTATTTTAAATAGGGAGCTGCCTGCATAGTTAAATGAATAACCCTGCAATTGTTGCAGATAAAATAGAAGCTAGCGTCGAAGCACAAAGGAGCTTCCATCCAAAGCGTGATACAATGCGCCCTTGTTTTTCAGATAGGGCACGAATTGTACCGACAATTGCGCCGATTTGACTAATGCTTGCAAAGCTGATTAAGAATACTGTAACAATCCCAACTGTACGCGGGGATAATGTAGTCATGATTTTCTTTAAATCTAGAATAGCAACGAATTCGTTTAATGCAATTTTTGTCCCCATAATACCACCGGCAGAAATAACATCGTGTGCTGGAATTCCCATTAAGAATGCAAACGGTGAAAGAATGTAACCGAAAATTTGTTGTAGTGTAATTTTATGACCAAGTGCGCCTGATGCATAAGAAATCACGAAGTTTACAACTTCCATTACACCGATAAAAGCAATCATTAATGCCGCAACAATTCCGGCTACTTTTAAACCGTCTAATGCACCGTTAATCAACGCGTCGATTAAGCTACTGCCAAAAAGATTTTTATCGAACTTTTGCAGTTTTTCATCTTCTTGCGCCGTATCAACTGGTGTTAATAGTGAACAAACGATTAGACTAGAGAATAAGTTCAGCGGCAGGGCCACTAATACGTATTTTGTATCTAACATCATTACATAAGATGCTGTGACAGAAGCAGATACCGAACTCATTGCTGAACAGCAAATGATAAACATACGATTTGCATTAAAATGCTGCAGATCATTTTTAATAACAAGTAACGCTTCACTTGATCCAAAGAAGACAGAGTTCACAGCGTGGAACGATTCCACACGCGGCAAGCCTGTAATTTTCGAAATTGCACCGCCAGCAACGCGCACGATGAAAGGTAAAACACCAAGATAACTAAAAACAGAAAGTAGTGCGGAGAAAAAGATGATAATTAATAATACATTGAAGAAAAAGACAAAATCTTTATGAATTCCGTTAAATAAAAAGTCTACACCTGTAGTACCAAGTTGAATCAATTTATTAAAGACTTTACCAATCCAAACAATAATTTGCTGACCAATTTTTGTTCCAAATACAAACCAACCAATTAAAATTTGGAAAGCAAGCATAATAATAATAGCGCGGAAATTAACTTTTGCTCTGTTGTTGGAAAAAGCAAAACAAATTCCCAATACGGCAAGAATGCCGATGATACTCATCACATATTGCACAAAATTTGCTCCTTTCAGATGTTGTTACTTTGTAATAAATAGAGAAGTTAATCTCGAGGTTTTAAGTTATACGTATGATGTCTGACCTTTAAAATGAAAATAAAAAAAGACCCATACAGATCCACTTCCTTCTATGCGAGAAAGCTAATCAATATGAGTCCTTATATACACAAAAAAGCTAATATTCATTAGTTTTCCCCATAGTCCAGCAATTTCAGGTTGCCGGGTAGAGACTCTCGATCCATATCATCAAGTATATATGAGGTAACACCATCCGTATTGAATTAGTAGTAGCGTAACATTAATCGACAAAAATCGTCAATAGCTTTTTTTCTTCCAATGGCTAAAGGACAGGGGAGTATGGTAAAATGTAACGCAGTGTGATGAAAAAAGAGAGGTCGGAAAATGAGTAATAAAATGACGCCACCAGTTGAAAAAAACGAGTTTATAGATGTAGTGTTTGAAGATTTAACACATGACGGTGCCGGTGTTGCGAAAGTAGATGGCTATCCTATTTTCGTGAAAAACGGATTACCAGGTGAAGAAGCACAAATTAAAATTATTAAAGTGAAAAAGAACTTTGCTTTTGGTCGTTTAATGAAGCTTCATAAAGAAAGTCCATATCGCAAAGAGGCAGAATGTCCAGTATATAACCAGTGCGGCGGTTGTCAGCTTCAGCACTTAACATATGAAGGACAGCTGCAAGCAAAAGAAAAACAAGTGCGTGACGTTATGCAGCGCATCGGTGGACTGCATGATGTACCTGTTCACCCTGTCCTTGGCATGGAAAATCCATGGGTATATCGAAACAAAGCACAAGTGCCAATTGGAGAACGTGAAGGCGGACTTGTCGCTGGTTTCTACCGCCAAGGAACGCATGACATCATTAATATGGAAACATGCTTAATCCAAGCAGAAGAAAACGATACATTAATTCAAGAAGTAAAACGCATTTGTGAGAAGCACGGCATAACGGCTTACAATGAAGAACGTCATAAAGGAACACTTCGTCATGTAATGGCTCGCTACGGACAAGTAACAGGCGAAATCATGCTTGTCTTTATTACACGTACGGCAGAACTTTCAAACAAAAATGCAATCATCGAAGAAATTACAGCGAAGTTTCCAAACGTAAAATCTATCGTTCAAAACGTAAACAACAAACGCACGAACGTCATTTTTGGCGACACAACGACAGTCCTGTATGGATCAGAATATATCTATGATTTCATCGGCGATATTAAATTTGCTATTTCAGCGCGTTCATTCTATCAAGTAAACCCAACGCAAACGAAAGTACTGTACGACAAAGCGCTTGAGTACGCAAAATTAGATGGAAACGAAACAGTTATCGACGCTTATTGCGGCATCGGAACAATCTCCTTATTCCTAGCGCAAAAAGCGAAAAAAGTATACGGCGTTGAAATCGTCCCAGAAGCAATCGAAGACGCAAACCGAAACGCAGAACTAAACAACATGACAAACGTTGAATTTGGCGTAGGAGAAGCAGAAGTAGTCATTCCGAACTGGTACAAACAAGGTATCATCGCTGACACAATCGTAGTCGACCCACCGCGTAAAGGCTGTGATGAAGCACTACTAAATACAATTATTGATATGAAACCAAAGCGCGTTGTATACGTATCCTGTAACCCAGCAACACTTGCACGCGATTTGAAAGTTCTTGAAGAAGGCGGATATAAAACGCAGGAGGTTCAGCCTGTGGATATGTTCCCGCATACTACGCATGTGGAGTGTGTTGCTTGGTTGGAGTTGGTATAATAGAAAAGCAGTTGATATAGAAAAAATCTATACCATCTGCTTTTTTGTTTATAAGAATACCATTCAGGACCGATTTTAGTTAAAATAAACATTGCCGATTTTCACAATAGTTTTCCACAAATTATAAATGTCCAAATGTACTTGTGTTTGATAATAAGTTATTAAGCATGATATAAGTGTAAAAGAAGTGGAACATTTGGCTTTATCCCGCATTAACGGGCAGTAATACCCCCACCTCAAAATTCGGTGAAAGCAAAGAAGTTAGGTGGGAGATAAACTGCCCGTAAAAGCCCGATTGGTTCAACTAATAATCAGTGGGGGATGAAGAAAACCCCCACTGATTAAAGTTTCACTTTATATTTTTTGACCGAGAGTTTGCAGTTGTATCCATAGTGAGAGGATTTGAGTTTGAAATGATAGATAATTTTTGGCGTGATTTACCACGACCATTTTTTGTACTTGCACCAATGGAAGATGTGACAGATGTTGTTTTTCGTCACGTAGTAAGTGAAGCCGGTCGACCGGATGTATTTTTCACAGAGTTTACAAACTCGGATAGCTATTGTCATCCAGAGGGTATGAAAAGTGTGCGTGGCCGTTTGATTTTTACAGAAGATGAACAGCCAATGGTGGCACATATTTGGGGGGATAATCCCGAATATTTCCGTCAAATGAGTATTGGCATGGCAGAGCTAGGATTTAAAGGTATCGATATTAATATGGGCTGCCCTGTGCCGAATGTGGCATCGAGAGGAAAAGGTAGTGGCCTTATTCTGCGTCCAGACGTTGCGGCAGAACTTATTCAAGCAGCAAAAGCGGGCGGACTGCCTGTCAGCGTGAAAACACGACTTGGCTTTAAGGAGTTAAATGAGTGG
The DNA here is from genome assembly GCF_002560985.1 of Bacillus sp. AFS018417. Classification (NCBI taxonomy): domain Bacteria; kingdom Bacillati; phylum Bacillota; class Bacilli; order Caryophanales; family Bacillaceae; genus Bacillus; species Bacillus sp. AFS018417. The sequence goes on along the minus strand of NZ_NTTM01000025.1, from coordinate 72,641 downwards.
GAGGAGTGGTTAACGCATATTTTAAAACAGGATATTGCGAACCTTTCTATTCATTTACGTACAAGAGAAGAAATGAGCCAAGTAGATGCGCATTGGGAGCTAATTCCGGAAATCAAAAAATTACGTGACCGTATTGCACCAAATACGCTACTAACAATCAATGGAGACATTCCTGACCGTCAAATCGGGCTGCAGCTTGCTGAAAAATATGGTATTGATGGCGTTATGATCGGGCGAGGTATTTTTAAAAATCCTTTTGCTTTTGAAAAAGAGCCAAAAGAGCATACCAGTAAAGAACACCTTGATCTTTTAAGACTACAGCTTGATCTTCAAGATCAATATGCGGAAGTACTGCCACGTTCAATCACAGGGCTTCATCGCTTTTTCAAAATTTATGTAAAAGGATTCCATGGAGCTGCTGAATTAAGAAATCAATTGATGAGCACGAAATCAACAGATGAAGTGCGTGCATTGCTTGATAAATTTGAAAAGAGTGTTGATGAGGCAGGGGACAGTGAAATGATGTAACTCTCAAAAGTTAGAGGGAAATGAATTACATCAACTTATGTGTATTTATTTTGTTCAGTTTCGAGTTCCTTTGCAGACGGCAACTTTTGTTTTGGTAAGGTCTGTTTTCTGAAAGAAGAAGGTCTTAAGAATGTAATAAATCTACCAGCATTCTTGTGTTGCCACATACACTCTGCACATGTGGAGTGTGTGGCTTGGTTGAGTTCAAAATAAGCGTAGAGCTGGAAGAGAACAGTGTATTTGAGAAATCAAAGCACTGTTTTTTCTTTTAGTTAATGTTATGAGGGAAATCTTTTTATAAGCATGCAAAAAACACGTAAGAGATCTATAGATACAATGATGGAGAAAAGTTCGGGTAAGACTATAAAACCTATCTTTAAAATGTTAAAGTATTAATTTAGCGGACATTAACTAAAAGGTTATATTAAACATGATAGTTTAAAGCATGTTAGAGGATAAACTTTAACAGCCGTATAAATAATCAACATTTTAGGAGGACTAACAATGGCAATGAGCAATAATGATATATTAAAAAGAGTAAGATATGCTATGGATATAAAAGATATAGATATGGTAGAGATATTTAAACTTGGTGGCATTGAAGTAACGAAAGAAGAAGTAGTTGATATGCTTACAAAAGTAAAGAAAAGTCCCCAGCATGAAGCTGAAAGTGCTGATGTAGTCGAAGATGATTACGTATTAACATGCGATATGATGATGTTAGAGTCATTTTTAAATGGATTTATTACTTTAAAAAGAGGAAAGCAAGATCCGAAACCAGGGCAACCAGCTGGACAAGCGATGCCTTTACAGAGTAATGAGAATGCCAATAACCTTCTTCTAAAGAAAATGAAAATAGCACTTTCATTAACGAGTGAAGATGTGCTTGATATATTAGACAGCGTAGGAGTTAAGGTGACAAAAGGAGAGTTAGGCGCTCTATTAAGAAAGAAAGGTCATAAGAATTACAAAGAGTGCGGCGATAGATACGCAAGGAATTTCGTAAAGGGATTAGCTGTAAAGTATAGAGGATAAGGAATAAGCGTTGTAACATTTATGTTGAAACAGTAAATGATATAATAGATAGAGTAGGACGTTTGTAGCCTACTCTTTTTTATTTGTAAAAATAACATGAACGAATACTTTAGGTGATGAAATGATACATACATATTTAGGTGAGACAATTAATTTTCATATAAATTATAAAAAGAAAAAATCTGTACGTATTTATGTAGATTCGTACGGAAATGTTGAAGTACAAGCTCCGAAAGGAACGCCTGTTGAATACTTAGTCCAATTGTTAGAGGAGAAATGGGATTGGATTCAGAAAACACGTAAGGAAATGCAGGAGCGAGTGCTTGGACCACAGGAAAAGGATTATGATCAAGGAGAGGGCTTTCTATATTTAGGGAACACATATCCGATACAGATTTCTCAAGATGCAAGTATTGAGCAAGATAACGCAGTGTTTGAGGGAGATAAGCTACATATTTATGTGAAAGAGCTTAAGAATGAGAAAATACAACAAGCTTTAAAACGATTTTACTATAAGCAGTGTAAGGCATTAGTAGAGAAGAGTATTAAATCGTATCAAAGTAACTTTAAAACAAAACCACGGTCCATTCGTATTACAGATAGTAATCGTACGTGGGGCACTTGTGATTCAAATCTACAGTTAACATTTAATTGGAAGCTGGCAATGGCACCTCAGCAGGTGATCGACTATGTAGTCGTTCACGAAATGTGTCATATGGTCCACCTAAATCATGATCGATCCTTTTGGCGCCTTGTTGGGAAGATAATGCCTGATTATAAGGAAATGGAAGACTGGTTAGCATTATCAAGCTGGAAAATGACGGTTTAGCAGTGACATCGTTGGAGCGATTACTATTGCACTACAGTTTTAGTTTATAATTGCTTCTTCTCTTAATAACTGAACTCACAAACATCCCATTGTAGTGCCATATACACTCCGCGCATGTGGAGTGCGTGGCGCAACTTATTTTAAAAACTAAATAATATAAAGAAGGCAACGTCCCTTTATTGGTACGTTGCCTTTACACTTCTTTTAACGGATTTGCAAAATTGTAGTGTATTTCAATACTACCATCAATTCGATATTCAATTTTATTTTCTTCAATTCCCGTGTGTAAGCGCTTTATTTCCCTTTACTATTTCTTATCATATTATTAATAGGGATATTACATCAGTCATCTAAACTTATAAGAGTAATAGATTTTATAAGGAGATGAGTAGAAATGAAGAGGAAAAAATTTATATTAGCAACAATGGCAGCCCTTATGGTGTATTCAGGAGCTAGCCAAGTTTCAGCACAATCAGCCTCAGCCACTGAGAATCCGTCCTGGTCAGGCAACTCAAAGAGTTTTGGTCCTAAAGGGTTCGACCTGCAGGCACACCGAGGCGGACTTGGGCTAACCGTTGAGTCAACGATTGCCTCGTTTTCCCATGCCCTCGAAGTCGGTGTGAGCACACTTGAGCTTGACGTGCAGATCACCAAAGACCATCAAGCTGTTATTTCGCACGACCGAAAGATTTCGGGTTCCAAGTGCATGGACACGAGTCCTGCATTCGTTGGTGACCCTGAGTACCCCTACGTCGGTAAGTACATAAAAGATCTAACCCTTGCCCAAGTACGAACGCTGGATTGTGGCTCAAAGACGTTGCCGCAATTCCCAGGTCAGCACCCGAGCCCTGGTGCTCAAATACCACTGCTAACCGAGATTTTTGACCTTATCAAGCTCTATAACGCCAACGATGTGTGGATGAATATCGAGACGAAGGTGGAGGCCGGTGCACCTGAGCAAACTGCTCCACGTGAAGAATTCGTACAGATTGTTGCCAAAGAAGTTCGCGAAGCCGGTATGCTCAACCGAGTGTCGATTCAAAGCTTCGACTGGGGAGCGCTCAAACGAATGCACGAGGTTGAGCCTCGTTTACCTCTCGTTGCACTGACCAACGGTCCAGAGTTCCTGCAGCCTGGTCAGCCGGGTTCCTCTCCATGGTTAGGTGGAATTGATATCGACGACTTTGGCGGAGACCCCGTTGCGGCTGCCCACTCGTTAGGAATAGACGCCATCTCTCCAGTGCACGGTTTCCCGCAGAACGGCAAAGTTACTGATGAGAATTACGTGCCCTATGTGACGAAAAGCATGGTTCAGGAAGCGCACAAGTACGGAATGAAGGTCATTCCCTGGACGGTTGATGACCAGCCTACTATGCAAAAGCTTATCAATGATGGCGTCGACGGAATGATCACTGACTACCCGGACCGCCTGCGTGTGGTCATGGAACAGAATAGTCTGAAACTACCCAAGAGCTACTCTGCTCACAAGAAGTGAGTACTTATAAAGTAGTGCTAATACTTTTGAAGAAAAAATTATACAATATACTTACATCTTCAACTACTTTAGATTATGGCTGTCAATATTTATCTATTAATCTCTCAAATTTTTAAAAAATCGTAATAACGATTTTCCACCCATACCAGGGATGAAATGGCTATTCTTATATTATTAAAGTTTCATTGTGATGCACCTATCCTTTATTTCAAACTTAGATAGGTGCTTTTGCCATTCTAGAAAGCACTAAGATATACATTTCTAAGATTTAAGGTAAATGTGAAACGAAAGGTAAAATGAGAAGCAAAAGACGAGGTATTGACCACATGCTATTTACAGATTTAGTAAAACTCACCAACACCCCATGTGTTGCCACATACACTCTGCACATGTGGAGAGTGTATGTGGCAACATTAGTACTTCAATAAGAAGAAATATAGACTCAATACATTTAAAGTAACTTTCGCGACAATTAATCCACATAGTCTAAATTTCAAAGCATAATTATAGTCAGTAGCTTTGTTGTTACAAACGAAGTAGATTTTTGTCAAAAAACCACTTCTGAATTTTATTGTTATTTAATGGAAAAATGTTATTCTATTTGAGTGGATAGGATTGAAGAAATGGGGAGAGAGCGCAATGGAAAAGAACAAAAGAATGCCCTTTGTAATCATAGCTATGGCATTGGGACTGTTTATGTCATCTTTGGATAACACCATTGTTTCTGCGAGTATTAGTCAAGTCATTAAGGATATTGGTGGATTTGATAAAATGAGCTGGGTTTTTACGGCTTATATGCTTGCGGCAACAAGTACGATGCTTGTGTTTGGGAAAATGAGCGATTTATTTGGAAGAAAACTGTTTTATTTACTCGGGATCAGTTTATTTCTAATTGGCTCGGCATTATGCGGAACTGCTCAAAATATAGATCAGTTGATTGCGTATCGTGTTATTCAAGGGATAGGTTCAGGAGCTATTTTTCCGATTTCATTCACAATCATTTATTCAATTTCTACAGATCCTAAACAAGCAGCAAAAATGTCTGGTGTGTTTGCTGGGATATTTGGTATATCCTCAGTTCTTGGACCACAAATAGGAACTTGGATTTCTGAAGCCTCTTGGTTAGGGTGGAGATGGTGCTTTTATGTAAATGTTCCTTTTGGCATTTTATCGATTATTACTTTATTGTTTTCTTTAAAAGAATCTAAATCAGAACATAAACCAAAAGTTGATTATCTTGGAACGGTTTTATTAATTGCTTCAACTGTTCTCCTTCTTCTCGGTTTAGAATGGGGCGGGAAGGATTATGCTTGGGATTCCGCTCAAATTATTGGAATGTTTAGTGCAGCTGCGATATCAATTGTGTTGTTCATATTAGTGGAAAGAAAGGCTAGTGAACCAATTTTACCTCTTTCCATATTTAAAAATAAAATGGTGCTAGGTACAAGTATTGTTGTATTTTGTCAGGGAGCAATCATGTTCTCTGCGATTACTTATCTTCCCATTCTTTCAGTAGCTATTATTGGGAATGAAAATTCAAATGGTGTATTAACACCGATGATGTTTCCGATTATGATTGGTGCGATTTTAGGAGGTTTCCTTTGTACGAAAGTTCCTTTCCGTACTATCATGGTCATTTCGATGGCGGTTGGAATATTTGAGGCTTATATGCTTAGTAACATTACACATGATACTGCGAAATTGACAGTAACCCTTGTTATGATCACAATGGGATTGATTGTTCTGGGGCCGCTTATGAGTGTCGCGCAAAATGCTGTAGCCCAATCCGTCGATATGAAATACATGGGGATTGCTTCATCAGTTGTTGGGTTCTGGAGAAGTATTGGTGGTGTGATGGGGGCTGCAATTACAGCAACCATTGTGAACAATGATTTAAAAGAAAAGATGATAGGTTTTGCGTCATCTTCTCAAATGCCGGCTAATCAAATTGAAAAATTAGCAAAACCAGAAATCTTGATGCAAAATCATACACAGCTTCCTCCTCAGCTAGTAGAATTCATGAGAGGAGCATTAGAAAACGCGTTGCACCATGGCTTTATATTGGCAATGATAGCTGGTATCATCGGATTGCTTGTTTCCTTATTTGTAGGTGGAGCTCGTTATAAGGTTGAGCAAAAGGACAATAAGGAAAAAGCTGGAGCAGGGGAATTTGTTAGAGGTTAATAAATAAATCAAAAGTGCCTCCTTTACAAAGGGGGGCGCTTTTAATTTTGGCGAACACTTCATCTGATAATAATTATGGAAGAAGACGGGGGACGAAGGTCGTGTACAATTTAACGAAACGCTAACTGTAAAAGAAGGATTTCGTAAAATCAAATGACTTAAGTGGTTAGAGAAGTAAACACCGCTCGGAAGATTTTATTCTGAGCGGTGTTTATGTTATGAATATAAATAAATGGAAAGGAGATGAGTGACATGAGCAGATTAATTGAGAAAGCGATGCAGTTTGCTGCTATTAAGCATGAAGGCCAAATGCGCAAAGGCACGAACATTCCGTACATTATACATCCATTTGGAGTAGCGCTCATTTTACAGAAAGCAAAGCAGCGTGATGAAGTGATTGCCGCAGGATTATTGCATGATACTTTAGAAGATACAAATACAACCGAGGCTGAGTTGTACGAGCATTTTGGCGAAGAAGTGTTGAAGCTGGTTCAGGCGGCTTCAGAACCAGATAAATCATTGTCATGGGAAGAACGAAAGAATCATACTATTCTATCTCTTCCACACCGTTCGAATGAAGAGATTACTTTAATCATCGCAGATAAATTACATAACTTACGGTCCATTCAAGAGGACGTAGAAAGAGAAGACGATCAAGTATGGTCGCGTTTTAAGCGTGGAAAACGTGACCAATCATGGTATTACATGAGTATTTTGCATGCTTTGAAAGAAAAAAAGCGGGACATTCCAATTATTCGGGTGTTCGAAAAAGAAACACAAAATTTATTTATTGGAAAAGAAACACTTACGTTGGAGGACATCGATGTATTATTCAGTTGTGCGTATGGCATTTATGAGTCACAAAAAGCGAAATTGTATGAAAGAGGTGTATTAAAATTTGCGAAGGAAGTTTCTACTTCTAGTGAGGCGATTTATCATAGTGGAAATATTGAAATGATCACCCCGTTAGCAAATAATCTGCAAGAAAGAGGGGTTTCTTTTGAGTTCAATTCAGATGGTCCCTTTATTCTATTAGCGTATTTAACTGAGCTAAGACATCGAATGGGGTGGTCTGATGAATTATTTTATCAGTATTACTTAAGGAACTGTTCGAAATTATAGAGAGGGCGAGTATACACTTAAAAGTGGAAGGAGAAAATTATCAAGTTCTTCCTACCATTTTCTAAGAAGGATGTTTCATTGAAAAAAGGTGACACACTACAGATAGTAGTACCTCACCTTTTTCTTTCTTTCCATAATAAATCCAATAATATCAGGAAGTAATAGCTACCTACCTACTTCCAAAACCGCACCCAATACTCCCCACCACGAAACTCCATCTCATACCCACGATACCCTTCCGCTAACAACTTTTTCTGCCCAGCAATATCACTCATTAGGAGTTTTTCTATATTCGTCCATTCTTTTGTTCTCTCACTCTGTAACTCTTTCACAAATACATATCGCAATCGGTCGCTATATTTTTCTTTCAGCGCAGCAACTTCCATCCCTTGAGCAAATTTGTCTTTTAAGCTAGGAATGTTAAACGGCGCAACGGTGCAGCAAACGTAATCGTATTTGTTATTTACCTGTTTTAATTGCTCCATAATGACTTTCGCTAATATTTTTTGCAGTCCGTTTCCCTGATAAGTTGGATGAACGTTTGAGACTTCTTGATAGATGACACGTTCTAATTCTTCACCTTGTAAGCCAATATCAAAGCCTAAATGTTCTTCATCAATCGGTGGAACTAAGAGTGCACGGAATGCAATGAGTTGTTCATCTATGAATGCACCGATCATGAAGCCATTTCCTGTTAATATATTTTGAAATTCTTCTAATGTAAGAGGCTGCAAGTTTTGTTTGTTTTCTAGTGCTTCAATTACATCATCTTGTACGGATAAAATTTGCTCGATGTGATGCAAAGATAATGGTGCAACTTTGAATGATTGCTCGTTTTGTTTTAACGTTCCTTCATACAGAATGTTCATGCTTGGGTCTCCTTTAGCAAATAATATCTTGAAAAACAGTTAACTCATTGAGTATATCTTCATTGACATCAACGCCTAATCCAGGCTTTTCTGTTAGGCGAATAAAAGGGACATCATAGGAGAGATTCCCGATATCTTTTGTGAATTTTAATGGCCCGGTCAGTTCAACACTTGTAATGATTTTTTTAGAAAAAGCGACATGGAATCCTGCGGAAGAGGCAACGGATGATTCGATCATTGAACCAATTTGACATTCGATTCCAGCCATTTCTGCTTGATGGGCTAGTTTGACGGCTGGATAGATTCCACCGCACTTCATTAATTTAATGTTCACTTTATCGGCAGCTTGCTTTTGAATAATTTGGCGCATTTCACGTGGGCCTTTTAATCCCTCGTCAATCATAAGAGAAAGGTCTGTTTTTGAGCGAATATAAGCCATTGCGTCGATATCATCGGCTATAACAGGCTGTTCAATCCAATCAATGTCCAAATGCTTAAGTGAACGTAATGCGGTTAACGTCGTCGCACTGTTTTTCCAGCCTTGGTTCACATCAACGCGAATTGCGACATCGTTTCCGACTCGTTCACGTACAGCTTCAATTCTTTCAACATCTTTTTTAACATCTGTTCCGACTTTCATTTTAAAAGATTGGTAACCTTTATTTATCATGGAAGCAGCTTCTTCCGCCATGTTTTCTGGGGAGTCGATGCTTAAAACATGGGTAATTGGAAATTCTTCATGATAGCGTCCGCCAATTAATTGATACACAGGCTGTCCGAGTTTTTTCCCCGTTACATCAAAGCAAGCGATATCAATCGCAGCTTTAGCAGTAGGTACCCCGTAAATAGTTTGATTCATGATGTCATGTGTTTTCTCGATATTCATTGGATTTTTACCTAGCAAGGCAGGAGCTAATGTATGTTTTAAAATATGAAAAGTGCTCTCCCATGTTTCACATGTAACATGCTCGTCAGCTACGCCTTCTCCGTAACCAATAATGCCTTCATCAGTTTCGAGTTTTACAATAATGGAAGGCATATCAGGATAAGTACCATAGCTTACGATAAATGGATTGCGAAGCGGTAAACGAATTGCATAAAGATGAATTGCTGTGATTTTCATTGAAAAGACCCCTTTCTGTTTACAATGTTCTTTTTTATTTGATATAGTTGTCGTTAAATAGTCGTTAAATGGTGATAAGGAGTTTGAACAAATGATGATAAAGATTGCGGTTATTGGTACACAAGAGTCTATTCAGAACCTTGTGGCTGTTGCCCACCAAGTCGAAGATATAGAGATTGAACCTTATGTTTATTCTCATCCGAAAGAATCTTCAGAAATTATCCGGCATTTAAAGCTGTGTGATGTGATCTTCTTCTCCGGTGTTATACCTTATTATATTTCAAAAGAAATGCGAGAACAATTACGAATTCCAAGTATTTATTTGCAGCAAAACGAAATGGCGCTTGCGTCTTCTTTACTTTTCATTTTACATCATAAAAACATTCAACCGGAACGAATTTCAATTGATTTAGTGAATTCTTCTTTCGTTACAAATGTTTTCAGTGATATCGGGATTACGGGGGTTCCCAAAGTTATGGATTATCAAGATATGTTACCGAATATGTTTGAAATAAAAGAGATTGTGGATTTTCATTATTCTCGGTATCAATCAGGATTAGTTGATTTAGCACTAACGAGTGTTCATGCTGTTTATGACCAACTTATCGAACTTGGTGTACCTTCACAGCGAATGCTTGATCCGACAAAAGCTCTTATACAAGGATTAAAAGATGCAAAAGCAAAAGCACAATTAGCGAAAAGTTATTCAGCGACTGTTGCAGTATGTGTGATAGCATTTCCGTCATCAAACCATATTTCAATGGAGCATCTTGATACGTTTGCTCGTGAAATTCATGGTTCATTTCGTCAAGTAGATGAAACCTCATACATTCTGTATACGACGCGTGGTGATATTGAGGCATTTATAAAAACAAGTTCTCTTCAAAACTTTTTAAGCAATTCGAAAGATCTTGTAGCACTTGGATTTGGCTACGGGGGAACAGTAAAAGAAGCGGAACAAAACGCTAAAATTGCTCAAAACTTTGCGACAAACAATCAAATGGAAAGCTGTTGTTATATATTAACGGATGAAAAAGAACTGTTTGGACCTTTTCCAAAAGAAAAGAAAGTGCAGAGCCTTAAAAATAATAGTCAAGAACTACTAAAGATAGCGAAAGAAACAAAACTGAGTCCAGCAAATTTATCGAAAATTATTCAATTTAGTCAGTCTCGTTCATCACTTCAATTTACAGCAGCCGATCTTTCGGAGTATTTACAAGTAACAAGACGCACAACAGAGCGTATTTTGAAGAAATTGGTCGATCAAGGATATGCAAATATTTGTGGTGAGGAGATGCCCTATCAACAAGGACGCCCTCGTGCTCTTTATGAATTAAAGCTTCCTATTTATTCTATTCATACTACGTCTCTGATGTAGTTTCTTAATGCCATTCTTTCTGTCTTGGAAAGTTTAGTGATATTAAAACTGGTTATCGCATAAAGAATGGAGAGGATGGATACAGTAAAATTCAGTCCAGCATATGGTGAAAACATACCGAGAGAGCAATCACTTGACATTTGAATGAATATTCAATATGTTTTTGAAAAACATGAATGTTATAAATGAAAAATAAAAAGTTGTTTTGTATCGAATGAATGTCATTTCAAAACAGCCTTAAGAGAATTGTTTTGCGTATAGAAGGGAGAGCATCAAGTTGAAAAGAGAAGATTTGCAGAATCGTTTAAATAAAATTTTTCAATATTTACATGAGCATCCTGAAGTGAGTTGGCATGAACATAATACGACTACCTATATTACAAAATTTTTAGAGGCAGAAGGAATTTCTTATAAAACATTTGATGATTGTCCCGGAGTGATAGCAGAAATGGGAAGCGGGAAACCAGTTGTCGCCATTCGAGCTGATATGGATGCATTGTGGCAAGAAGTAGATGGGGAGTTCAAAGCAAATCATTCATGTGGCCATGATGGTCATATGACAATTGTGATGGGGCTTATTTTACAGTTAAAAAATGAGGAGTGGCAAACGGGGACGGTTCGCTTTATTTTTCAGCCCGCAGAAGAAAAAGGAGGCGGGGCTTTGAAGATGGTGGAGAAAGGTGTTGTGGATGATGTTGATTTCTTATTTGGTATTCACTTACGACCAATAGAGGAATTACCATTGAAGCAAGCGGCACCATCCATTCGGCATGGAGCGGCAGATTTTTTAGAAGCTCATATATATGGAACTGACGCTCACGGCGCGCGGCCGCATCAAGGTGTGAACGCAATTGATGTGATCTCGATGATTAATATTGGATTAAAAAATATATGGCTTTCACCACAACATTCTTATTCCGTTAAAATGACGAGATGCCAAGCGGGCGGTGAAAGTTTAAATATCATTCCAGGAAACGGCCATTTTGCCTTAGATGTAAGGGCAGAAAGCAATCCGCTGTTAGAAGAGTTAAAGAAAAAAATAGAACAGGTTATTCAATCAGCTGAATCGATGGGTGTAAAGATTTCTTACGAATGGGTTGATTTCGCACCTGGAGCACAAGTATCAGCTGAGGCGGAGCAGTTCCTTCGTAAGGGAATTCTCCAAACATATGGCGAAGGTGGCTGCACCGCACCGCTTCCTACAGCAGGAAGTGATGATTTTCATTATTATACGGTCAAAAAGCCGCACTTAAAAGCTGCTATGCTAGGATTAGGTGCAAATCTAAAGCCAGGGTTACATCATCCTCACATGACGTTTGATCACGCTTGTATAGTAGATGGCGTGCAAATATTGAAGCAAACGGTATTGGAAGTGTTGAAATAATATTATTTCTATTTGAAATTTGAGGTTTTTCGTCCTTAAATTCAGATACGAAAGCTACCCTGAAAAGGTCAAAAATGATTGTCCTTTTAGGGTAGCTTTTTCATATGGTACAGGTTCGAAACTTTTGTATATGATAAAATTGGATTATATGTCATTGAAAAATTTTCTGAAGCAAATAAAAAATGCTAACAAATTATGAAGGTTCTTCAATTCTTACTAACATCTTTGCATACTAGAATGTGTGGATGAGATGACGAAGCGTGACGAGTAGACCGCTGACTTTATCGGGGGTCTTTTTATAATGGAATTTATAATCTGTTAATTAGGAGTGAATCCATGAACGAACAATATTATGACGCAGTATTAAACATAAAAACAGTAGGAGAGCAAAAGGGGTTCTACGAGTCTTTGCATTATCATCGTTATGAACCAACGCCGTATTATGCACTAGAGCAATTATTTAGTAAGTATGAATTGAAAAGCAGTGACCAAATTGTTGACTTTGGATGCGGAAAAGGACGATTAAATTTTTATATCCACCATTTCTATCATGCCTCTGTAATAGGGATAGAAATGAACGAGACTTTCTATCAAGAAGCAATGGACAATAGAGATAGTTATTTGAAGAAGGCTAAAAAAAGTAAAGATAAAATTCATTTTCATTGTTGCTTGGCACAAGAGTACGAGATTGATCCACTTGATAATAAGTTTTACTTTTTTAATCCGTTTTCGGTGCAAGTGTTTATGAATGTGATAAACAACATACTACTTTCAGTGGAAGAAGTAGAACGGGAAATAGAACTAGTTTTATATTATCCATCAGAAGATTATATTTATTTTTTAGATAATCAAACTTCTTTTGAATTGAAAGAGGAAGTTATATTGCCAGGATTGTATGAACGAAATTCTAATGAGAGGTTTTTGATATATCGATTAGCGTATTAGAAAGCCAATGTTAAATCGATAAAGTGAAACTTTCTTCAGTCCCCACTGATGAAAGTTTCACTTTATACAAAACAAGATTCCTGAAGAATTTAGGGGAAGTATTTAGCACTGTAAAATGATGCTGTTAGCGTCAGGGGTTCTATAAAAAAATGAACAAGAAGCTTTTGGATACATAAAGAGCTTTTTGTTTCATATAGGAAATTATTGACTCCCCTCCTTAACAAGCTATAATAAAAAATAGATGTTCGTTTCGAACAAAATATGATCCAAAAAGAACAATTTATAACATAGGTTGAATAAAATACTATCAATCTATTATTTTTACGGCTTTTAGAAAACGCTTACATTTAGTGTGGAGGGAGAAACCATGTCTAAGTTCACGAAGTATTTTTTAATGGAATCTAGTGATGTAATACCGTATGTGATGGAGAAGTTATCGATGTTCGAGGACGCACAGCGTTTGCAGTGTAAGGAAATTGGGGATGGCAATTTAAATTATGTGTTCCGTGTTTGGGGTGAAGAGAAGGGAACTTCTGTTATTGTGAAGCAAGCAGGAGATACGGCGCGTATTTCTGATGAGTTTAAATTATCTACGAATCGTATTCGCATTGAGTCAGATGTGCTCCAGCTAGAGGGGAAGCTGGCACCAAAGCTCGTGCCGAATGTGTATTTGTATGATGATGTAATGAATTGCTGTGTGATGGAAGATTTGTCAGATCATACGATTCTTCGTACTGCGCTTATGAATCATCAAATCTTTCCAAAGCTTGCAGATGATTTAACGACCTTTATGGTCAACACATTGCTATTAACATCAGATGTGGTAATGAATCATAAAGAGAAAAAGGAGTTAGTGAAGAACTATATAAATCCGGAGTTATGTGAGATTACAGAAGATCTTGTGTACTCTGAGCCGTTTACAGATCATAACAAAAGAAATGAGCTGTTTTCTTTAAATGAAGGCTGGATTCGAGAGCATATATATAGTGATGACGCACTTCGCATGGAAGTGGCGAAGCTGAAGTTTTCGTTTATGACAAATGCACAAGCTTTGCTGCATGGAGATTTGCATACTGGTTCTGTATTTGTAAGAAAAGATTCTACAAAGGTGATTGATCCGGAATTCGCGTTTTATGGACCGATGGGATATGACATCGGGAATGTTGTGGCAAACTTAATATTTGCATGGGCAAATGCGGATGCGACAATGGTTTCTGGGATAGAAAAAGATGCTTATATGGACTGGTTGGAGTCTACGATTACGGATGTAATTGATCTGTTTTCAGTAAAATTCTTAGAAACTTGGAATGCACATGTTACAGACATTATGGCAAAAGAAGAAGGATTTAGTCGTTGGTATTTACAGTCTGTGCTAGAAGATACAGCGGCTATTACTGGTCTTGAATTAATTCGCCGCATTGTTGGTTTAGCAAAAGTAAAGGATATCATATCTATTGCAGATGAAGAAGCTCGTACTAGAGCAGAACGCATTTGTTTGCAAGCTGCGAAGTTGTTTATTTTACAGGCAAGTACGCACAAAACAGGCAATGATTTTTTACAAACGTTAAAAACACAAGCACTGTCACTTAACACAAAATAAGGAGAGAAGATTATGTCTGAGCAATTAATACCGATTCAATGGAAAGATGAAGCTTTAGTTTTATTAGACCAAACTTTATTACCAAATGAGGTTGTCTATGAATCTTTTACAACAGCAGAGAGCGTATGGGATGCGATTCAAGTGATGAAGGTACGCGGTGCACCAGCGATTGGGGTTTCAGCAGCTTACGGTGTGTATTTAGGAGTAAAAGAAGTACCGGAAAATTCAATAGAGCTGTTTATAAATGAAGTTGAAAAAGTATGTGCTTATTTAGCGACTTCAAGACCGACAGCTGTAAATTTATTTTGGGCGCTTGAGAGAATAGAGAACGTCGCAAAAGAAAATGTTCATTTATCTATTAAAGATTTGAAAAATAGATTGTTAGAAGAAGCAAAGATGATTCATAAGGAAGACGAGGAAATTAACCGTCAAATTGGTGAACATGCGCTTACGTTATTTCAAGATGGTATGGGTGTGTTAACGCATTGTAATGCAGGTGCTTTGGCGACAACAAAATACGGAACTGCAACAGCACCGATGTATTTAGCGAAGGAAAAAGGTTGGGATTTAAAAATTTATTCTGATGAGACGCGTCCGAGATTACAAGGGTCTACACTAACAGCGTTAGAGCTGCAGCGAGCTGGCATCGATGTAACAGTCATCACCGATAATATGGCAGCGATGGTAATGTCACAAGGGAAAATTGATGCAGTAATTGTCGGATGTGACCGCGTGGCAGCAAACGGTGATGTAGCGAATAAGATTGGAACGTTAGGAGTTTCTATTTTAGCAAAGTATTATAACATTCCATTTTATGTAGCAGCGCCGACACCAACAATTGATTTGAAAACACCAACAGGGAAAGAGATTCCGATTGAGGAACGCGATGCTTCTGAAGTTATTAACCGCTTTGGACAATATTCAGCACCGCAAGATAGCAAGGTGTATAACCCGGCATTTGATGTAACGTCGCATGAGAATATTACAGCAATCATTACAGAGAAGGGCATTGTACGTCCACCGTTTGCGGAAAACTTAAAAAAGTTATTTCAGCAATAATAAACTTTGCATATTAGACATATAAGAAAATAAATAAAAGAGGATCGATTATCATGTCTAATTTACCAGCAGATAGAAGAAATAAAATTATTGAGATGCTTGAGAAGACGGAATACGCAGATGTTTCGTATTTAAGTGATGTCTTTCAAGTGTCATTAATGACGATACGAAGGGATTTAGAGAGGCTAGAAAAGGATGGTAAGGTTATCCGGGTCTACGGCGGTGTAAAGCTGAAAACGAAGCGTGTATATGAAGCTTCCATGGAAGAGCGGTTAAACAGTAATAAGCGAGAAAAGATGGCTATTGCGAAAGAAGCCGCAAAGCTCATTGAAGATGGTGATGTAATAGCTTTTGATGCAAGTACAACTGCACTTGAGGTAAGTAAGTTCATTAAAGACCGTAAAAGCCTTACAGTTGTAACAAATAACTTGAGCATTGCAATAGAGCTGGCAGATGCGCCTCATATTGTAGTGATTTTGCTTGGCGGCTTTTTACGAGGAAAATCATTGTCTATCATGGGGGCATCCTTACAGCAATATCTTCAATCAATTTATATTGATAAAGTTTTTATTTCAAGTAAAGGGCTAAGCTTCCATGAAGGTTTAACAGATACGGCAATAGATGAAGGGGAAGCGAAGCAGGCGATGCTGAATAAGGCAAGTGAAATCATCGTTCTAGTGGATCATACGAAGCTTGGAAAGGTTGCTTTCTTTGAAGTCTGTGATAAACAGTGCATTACAAAAATTATTACAG
Source organism: Bacillus sp. AFS018417 (assembly GCF_002560985.1). Lineage (NCBI taxonomy): Bacteria > Bacillati > Bacillota > Bacilli > Caryophanales > Bacillaceae > Bacillus > Bacillus sp. AFS018417. The sequence goes on along the minus strand of NZ_NTTM01000025.1, from coordinate 56,337 downwards.
ATGAACTCGTACCACTTACACCGATGCAGCAAGAATGTATTACAAGCTATGAAAAATATGGAATACCGGTTATTATAGCAAACTAGCCATAACAAGTGTCCCGTTGAGGAGGATGTATATGTTACTACAAAAAGAGAGAGAAGAAATTGTAGAGTATGGAAAGAAATTAATCACAAGCGGACTAACAAAGGGGACAGGCGGTAATATTAGTATTTTTAATCGTGAACAAGGCCTAGTTGCGATGAGTCCAAGCGGATTAGAGTATTTTGAGACAACGCCTGAAGATGTGGTTGTACTGAATTTAAATGGAGATGTTATTGATGGAACAAGAAGACCATCTAGTGAACTTGATATGCATCTCATTTATTATCAAAAAAGAGACGACTTGAATGCTCTTGTACACACACATTCTCCTTATGCAAAGACAATTGCATCATTAGGTTGGGAGCTTCCAGCTGTTTCTTATTTAGTAGCTTTTGCAGGTCCAAATGTGCGCTGTGCACCGTATGCAACATTCGGTACGAAAGAATTAGCAGAAGCAGCTTATGAAGGAATGATAGATCGCCGCGCTGTTTTACTTGCGAATCATGGACTAATTGCAGGGGGACATAATATTAAAATGGCGTTTACAGTCGCAGAAGAGATAGAATTTTGTGCGCAAATTTATTATCAAACGAAATGTATTGGAGAACCGAAACTATTGCCAGAGGAAGAATTAGCTGTATTAGCGAAGAAGTTTGAGACGTACGGTCAAAAATGAATAACATTCAAAATAAAAGATTAGGGATGAGTTTCCCTAATCTTTTATTTCTATAGAATACAATTTGAACATATATCTGTATTGTTAACTCCCAAAGATGTGGTGAGTGTGGTAAAGTTTATACGAATGGAAGATAAAGTGATTAATAAAGTGAAACTTCCATCAGTGGGATCTTACTACTTGCAAATAGCGGGATAAAATGGAGTAATTTCACTTACTTCGCTTATATAAGAAAGGAATGAACATATTGTATTTAACAATAAAAGAAGCAGCTGAATTTTTAAATATGCCAGAATCGTATATTGAAAGCTTAATCCAACAAAAACGCATTCGTGCTGTCCATGATGGAGAACAGTACTTGCTGAATAAAGAGCAATTTAATACACACCTAGAACAAATGGAGAAATATAAAAAGTTAGTAGAAGAAATATTAAACGAACCAATTCCTGAAGATTTCGATGTGAAAGATGAGGACTAGAAATAGGATACTTAGAAAATATGAATCAATTATTAAAACTAAAATACATGATTTTAGTCATAGAAGAAAAAAGGTTTTATTAAATGGGATTCAGAAAGATTATCCTGCTTTAGGTAAACTTATGTATGAAGAGAATGAAAAAGCTATTTGAAAATAGCGGAAGAAAACAAGGGGGAGAAAGAGGACTGTTTCTAATTGTGGATGCAACAAATTAGATAAGAGTCTTTCTTTTTATTTTTAAAATAGGATTGTAGGATATTTTTTTATCGATATAATAAAACATTGGAAACATTTTTTATTCTCGATTATATAAACATGCAAAGGAGTTTAAGGTGAATCCAAATCCTATATTGCTTGAAGAAGAAATGAAAAGTGCCAAGTTATTTTTGTGGGTGTTTAATTTTGCTTTTATTATTACTTAGCATACATTTTGTAAAGAAAGAAATTCTACATGTTGTGAAATATGTATATTTAATAGGATATGCATTTCGATACATTTTCTGTAACGTGTGAATGTATTTGAGAGATGCTGAATTGGGAAGCTTATATTTTATTAATGAGTTTTCACTCTTATGTTGAGGGAATCAATAAAGTATTTAAGAAAACAATATTTGTTTAATGAATAACAATCTATGTTAGGAAGAATAGTTTCATAAATTTGTTTTTTTCTTATAAAATAACAAGTAGTATATAAAATTGATGCTATGTATAAAGGAGTTTTAGCGTGGACAAAGCTGATATGCTCATACAAGAGGAAATTAAAGCATTAAAGCTTTTTTTAAGTTTGTTTTATATTATTTTCTTCTCTTATGATATCATATATTATTTTATTTATCCGGCAATGAAAATAGATGATCGGCCAATCGGTTTTCCAGAAGGTGGATTAGGGTTTGGAGTGCATATTTTCATGTTTCTGTTATTGCCGATTGGAATTTACTTAATAAAAAAGAAAAATCCATATGCTGTAAAGTATATCATATTTTTGGGATATACCTTTATTGATTTACTTAATAGTATAATGATTTATCTAGGGGACTCACAAAAATTTGCAAGTGGGAATGCGGTAGAGCAGTTTCTCGTTCTGTTTTCGCCCCTTTTTGTGAATAAACGATATTTTTGGTTAGTCTCGCTCGGTATGATTGGGAAATATGCCCTTTTAGGGATTCTCTTACACATATCAACGGTTATTATTCCAATCGTATTATGTGCGATTCTCGGAATCATATCCTTTATTTTGTTAACACGTTTCAAATCGTATGTACGTACCATTACACAAATATTTGAAGAAGCGCAGCAAGCTGAAAAACTAGCAGTCGTTGGAAAAATGGCGGCTACGATTGCACATGAAATCCGTAATCCATTAACAGCATTAAAAGGATTTACACAATTGCAGAGAGAAAAACATCCTGAAGATGCTGCGTATTATAACATTATGGTGCAAGAAATTGAGCGTATGAATACGATTGTTAGTGAATTAATGGTTCTTGGAAAGCCGAAAAAGAGAGAATATAAATTACATAATATAAAAGATATTTTATCTTATGTGATTTATATTGTAGAACAGCCGACTTTGCAATATGGCATTACCATTTCGACAATGATTGATAAAACATTACCGTCTATACAATGTGATGAGAAACAAATGAAACAAGTATTTCTTAACCTTATTAAAAATGCGATAGAGTCTATGCCAAATGGCGGTAATATTATTGTGGAAGCAAATGTAGTTCATGATAATCAAATTGTAGTGAGTGTTACTGATGAAGGATGCGGAATCGATCAAGAAAAAATAGATCAAATAGGTGAGGCCTTCTATACGACAAAAGAAAATGGAACAGGCTTAGGATTAATGGTTACATACAAAATTATTGAAGAACATCAAGGTGAGATTGTATTTGAAAGCAAACTTGGTATCGGAACAAAGGTAAAAGTTATGCTGCCAGCAGTAGAGGTAAAATAAAGTGAAACTTCCATCAGCGGGGGTCTTACTGCCCGTTAATGCGGGATAAATATATGTATAAAAAAACTCTTCNNGAAGAGTTTTTTTATACATAACTATGAGTAAATGAGGTGTAAAAGTATTGTTAAAGAGAGGACAATCTGTTTTAGTTAGAAAATATTTCATTTATAAATAGAGGAAAATGTCGATAAATGACGAAATATTATGTTAGTTATGATAACTGTGTAGCTGTATATTTAAATGAATAACATACTCTTCTTAGAGTACGTACGGCTAGTGTTGTAAGATATGTGAAAATTAATAATATGTTCCAATTTTAAAAATGAAGAGAAACAAGCTATGAAATGGTTTATATCATTATTTTATTCGATTTTTATATTATATGATTTTCTGTATAATTATATTTTCCCAGTCTATGTTATAAAAAGTGGCACAAAACATATGGGTTTTATGGGACTGTGGTTTTATATTATTATGCTCTTGTTATTACCTGTGATGTATTATCTTCATAAAGAAAATAAAGAATTTCTAATCAAATGCATTTGTTTTGGCACTTATATTTCACTTACGATAATAGATGATGAAGGAGGTGTAAATATGAAAATTCGCAAGTTAGAAAAAGTAAAAACGACAGGATGTTGGTGGTGCAACTGGCCATGGTAGGAATAAAAATGTAAATAAAAAAGGTGAATACTATGAAACTAATGTATGAATCGATAGTAACATTACATGATATAGAAATCCGTAAAGATTAAAAAAGCTACATTGTTGAAGATGCAGTGACGGGTGAATTTTATGAAATGCCTCCGATCTGTATTGATGTAATTACTATGATTCAAGATGAAGCAAACTATTCCTAACTTGCAAAAATCAATGTCGAATTTATATTTTTGGGATGCGGTGCTTATTATGCTGCAAACTGTAGTTATGTTTAGCCTTCTCTTATATTCTTGGAGAAATAAATATAGAAATGAATAATGAGAGATGAAGAGGAACTATTACGAGTTTCTCTTTTTTGATCCTGCATTAACTGACAGTAAGCACCCCACTGAAGGAAGTTTAGATGGGTATTCACCTATCCTTCCCTGTTTGCATATTGTAGCTTATGTAGTGAAACTGCTTACAAGGGAGTGAAAGGCAGTGACAGGAAATATAAAAAATTATTATGCTGGCGGTAATACAGCAAGGGGATTTTACAGTTTATTTGAAGAGAACTTAACGGGATTAGACCGGTTGTTTATTTTAAAAGGTGGACCTGGAACAGGAAAGTCTTCGCTTATGAAGCTGATTGGTCGTGAGTGGGTGAAGAAAGGGTATGATATTGAATTTTTACATTGTTCGTCTGACAATAATTCGATTGATGGTGTGATTATTCCGTCATTACAAGTTGGAATTGTTGATGGAACAGCGCCGCATGTTATTGAACCGAAAGCGCCAGGCGTTGTAGAAGAGTATGTAAACTTAGGTGTAGCTTGGGATTCTACTCAACTTGGGGCGCATAAAGATGAGATTATGCGTTATACATCAGAAGCGGGCAATGCGTTTCAGTCAGCTTATGCGCGTTTTAAGACGGCGCTAGAGATTCATGATGAGTGGGAGAAGTTTTATATTGACCATATTGATTTTGAAAAAGCAAATGAGCTGACAGAACAGCTCATACAGCAATTTTTTAGTGATAAAACGTGTACGAAACAAGCAAATGTGAAGCATCGTTTTTTAGGAGCCGCAACGCCAAAAGGAGCAGTTGATTTTGTTCCAAATTTAACGGAAGATGTACCGAAGCGTTATTTTATAAAAGGGCGTCCTGGTTCTGGGAAATCTACGATGTTAAAAAAATTAGCAGCGGCAGCTGAAGAGAAGGGCTTCGATGTTGAGATATATCATTGCGGCTTTGATCCAAATAGCCTTGATATGGTTATTGTAAGAGAGCTTGGCTTTGCAATTTTTGATAGTACAGCACCTCATGAATATTTTCCAACCCGTGAGAATGATGAAATCATTGATATGTATGAGCTCATTATTGCACCGGGAACAGATGAGAAATATGCAGTAGAAATTCAAGATGTATCAAGGCGCTATAGAGAAAAAATGAATGAAGCGATGTCCTATTTAGCGAAAGCAAAAACTGTACGTGACAAATTAGAGAAAATTTATATTACAGCGATGGATTTTGACAAAGTGGATTCGTTTAAAGATGAAATTCAAGCTGAGTTTGAACGGATTGCAGAGAAAATAGCACAAGAGCAAAAATAACCCCTTGGTTTCCAAGGGGTTATTTTTTTGAGATCTTATCCTGCTTAACGAGGAAATGACATGTAATAGTGTCTTTTAGGAGTGGTGATTGAAGGTATAGTTGAGAAATAGAGAATCCTCTTCATTGACATTTTATCTTAAAGAAAGACACGACATACACAGAAAATTTGTATATGTATGTTATCGCAGATGCCATACTAAAGGCAGGTGTTTTGGATTCGGTGTCGAATTTCCGAGGAAATGATAGAAAAATGAGAGTGATAAATATGAGAGAAAAAATTCAATTAGAGCTACAACGAATTGAAAGAGAAAACGACGTAAAGATTCTCTTCGCTGTTGAATCCGGAAGCAGGGCTTGGGGCTTTCCATCAAAAGATAGTGACTATGATGTCCGTTTTGTATACGTACATCGAATGGACTGGTACTTATCAATGGAGCAAAAGCGGGATGTTATTGAGTATCCAATCAGCGATGCACTTGATATAAGTGGCTGGGAACTCCGTAAAGCATTACAGTTATTTTCTAAATCGAATCCAGCTTTGTTAGAGTGGATTCTTTCGCCAATTGTATACGTTAAGAAATCAAATCTTCCGGAGCGTTTGCAGGAAATGAGCAATCATTTTGATCTAAAAGCAACGATCTATCATTATTTACATATGGCATCTAAAAACTATCGCACGTTTTTGCAAGGTGAAGAAGTAAAGCTAAAGAAATACTTTTATGTATTACGTCCGATACTAGCTTGCAGATGGTTAGAAGAGAAAGGAACATTGCCGCCTGTTGAGTTTGAAAGATTAGTGAATGGATTAGCCTTGGATGCAGACCTTTTGAAAGAAATTGAGGAATTGCTTGAGAAGAAAAAAGCAGGTATCGAGCTGAATGTAGGACCAAGAATTGCGACATTGAATGAATTTTTAGAAGGACAGATTATGTATTACGAGGAGTATGTGAAGAGTTTAGAAAAGAAGACGGCTATAGATATTGAGCAGTTGAATGTCCTGTTTCGGGATATGCTACATCAAAGCTGGAAAGAGCACCGATAATATTGGTGCTCTTCCTTGGTAAAGGTTGTACATTAACAGTACTACATATCTTCAATTCTCTTTAACGCCTTATCAGCCGGCCCCTCAATCACATCTCCCTGAATCGAAAACCGCGAACCATGACAAGGGCAATCCCACGTGCAATCACCGCTATTCCATTCCACTTCGCAGCCTAAATGTGTACAAGTTGTATCGACAATGTGAAGTTTGCCGTCATCGTCTTTATAAGCGCCAGCACGTTTTCCGTTTACCCTTACGACAGCACCTTCTCCATTTACGAGGTCTTCGGGTTTACGAAGCGCAAATTCTAGTTTTCCTTCAATTAAATGTTTTGCTACGTCGAGGTTTTGAGTGACGAACGTTTTTATATCTGGATTCGTATGGAAGCGTGATGGTGCGTACAGTTCTTTATATGGACTATCGATTTTCATAATGGATGCTTTTAGTAATAAGGCTGCCGCAGTTCCATTTGTCATGCCCCATTTACGGTACCCTGTTGCGACGAAAATGTTAGGGTTATTTTCATTGATATGTCCGATATAAGGAACTTTATCAAGTGTAATCAAATCTTGTGTTGCCCATCTGTATGGAATTTCTTCTATGCCAAAGGTTTCTTCGCCAAATGTTTGCAGTGCTTCGTAATGTTTCATCATGTTAATGCCTTGTCCTGTTTTGTGGCTTTCACCACCAATTAACACCAATTTTTCATCACCCATTGTGGTGTAGCGAAGGGAACGCTTCGGATTATCAACACTTATATACATTCCTCCTGGATATTCTTGTTTTGTTTTTACACCGAGGACATAAGAGCGCTCTGCGTACATTCTTGCGAAGAAAAAGCTGTTCGCATCATAAAACGGAAAGTGTGAACAAGAAATAATGTAACTACAGGTGATTCGATGTCCGTCTTTTGTAATGACTTGCAGGTAAGATCCTTTTTCCACATCAACTGCAGTTGTGTTTTCGTATATAACGCCGCCAGCTTCAATGAATTGTTCGACAAGCGCTGCTAAATAGCGAAGCGGATGAAACTGTGCTTGATTCTTTATAACAAGTGCCGCTTTGATAGGAATTGGAAGCGGGATACTTTCTATGTATTCGCCAGGGATATTAAGCTTTTTATATGCTTCTAATTCTTTCGTTAACTTGTGTAGATTGTCGGTTGAATTCGTATAGAGATAAGCATCTTCTTCTGTGAAATCACATTGGATATTGTGCTGTTGTACGGTATCTTTTATAAATTGCCGCGCTTTATCGTTTGCTTCGTAATATAATCTTGCTTTCTCTTCCCCAAAATTGCTAATTAGTTCATCGTAAATAAGATCGTGCTGGGTTGTAATTTTTGCAGTTGTATGTCCAGTTGTTCCGTTTAAAATATTTCCGGCATCAATTAATGCAACTTTGATTCCTTCTTTTGCAAGTAAGTACGCTGTTGTAATGCCAGTGATACCTGCTCCGACAATGGCAACTTCTGTTTTAATGTTCTCGGTTAGCTTTGGGAAAGTAGGGAAGTTAGTAGAGTCCCGCCAATATGGTTCTGGAAATCTTGGAAGTTGTTCATGTTCCATATGAATGCACCTCTTATTCTAATCAGTTTCTTTTACTTAATTTTTCCAATAACCAAAATTTCATGTGTCAAAAATAAATTATTTTGAAATAATAAATTAACAGGGATTCTGTATATGATCCTTTGTTTTAATTTTCTTGACATAACACAGGACAAATAGGGTTAAGTATAGTATCCTTCACAAAATTAAGTGTTTGGTAACAAAGTGATGAAGAATTGGTATGGAGTGTAAATGTTGGTAAATAAGCATTTTTTCTTTAGTAACATAGGAAGTGATTATGAAAATATAACCAACTTTTATTACTAGGTCATAAAAGTTATTGACAATATAGAAAGTCTACTGATATGATTCATCTAGTGGAAAGGTTGATAAAGAGTAAAAAGAGAAATATTTTTCAATGAATAATAATTGTAAGATTGAGTGAGCATAATTTTCTTTGGGAAAGAAAATTTTATAATAATAGTAATATCAATCTGGAAACGACAATCGATGTATGCAGGGTGCGTAAGCGCGGCATGAAAAGGGGGCAAAAGAATGAAGGATCTTCATACGTTTGGATGGTATGCAGCACGTGTATCACCGCATTTGCCAAAGAAGGCATTTAAACCAGTCCCAACTCGTTTGTTTGGTGGACTAGCCTATTTACTTATTACGATAGCGGGATTTTTGACAATTGGTTTATTAGATTTGAACGTGTGGGCTAATCTTGGAATTGCAATCGTTCTAGGATTATGTTTTGCATCTATGGGATTTCTTGGACATGAAATTTTACATGGTACAGTAGTAAGAAAAGCTTGGCTGCGAGATTTTCTTGGCGCAATTGCGTTCCTGCCACTATCAACTGGGCCAAAGTTGTGGAGAAAGTGGCACAATTTGACTCACCATGTGCATACACAGCATGAGGAGCATGATCCAGATGCGTGGCCAACAATGGATAAGTTTAAGAAAAGCAAATTTTTACGATGGGTATATCGTCTTCCATTACATGTTCGTTCTTTCTTTAGCTTTCTATCGTTAACAATTCAATTTACAATGCATTCGTCTCGTATGTTTTTCCTTTTTATCAAGGAATTTAAGCCATCAACTCAAAAATCTGTATGGCTTCAGCTTCTTTTACCATGGACAGTGTGGATTAGTTTATTGTTCATTATGGGTCCTGCAAAATGGTTTTTTGCTTATGTTCTTCCATTATTAATTGCAAATGCTATTGTAATGGGATATATCGCAACAAATCACCGTTTGAATCCGATTGTTCCTGTAAATGATCCACTTGCTAACTGTTTATCAGTAACAGTGCCGCGCTGGGTAGACGTATTACATTTTAATTTCTCATATCATACAGAACATCACTTGTTCCCAGGTATGAGCTCAAAATACTATCCATTAGTAAAAGAGAAAATTAAAGAAATGTGGCCAGAGCGCTATCATGAAATGCCGATGGGGAAAGCATTAGCTACGCTTTGGAATACACCGCGTGTGTACCACCAAGGTAGCGAGTTAATTGATCCGCATAAAGCGCATCTATACGGCTCTTTAGGGAATGGATTAGATCCTGCGAATATTGAATATCGTGAGGAAACTATAGAAGAAGTAAAAGAAGTAAAAAATGTGAAAAACGGCTAAAATATAGTTTGTTATTAGAATTAACAATTTTTATATAGTAACGATAAAAGCACGAACTCATCAAGAGTTCGTGCTTTTTACATAGGGATTTCTTTTTGTTTAGTGAGTTGTGTGTGATTTATATTTTTCCGTGCTAATCGTTTTTCAAGAAGATGAACGAAGTACGTAAATAAAAGAACGAGCGCCAAGTAATAGATGCTGACGACAATATATGTTTCAAGTTGCTGAAAGTTTGCAGCAGCTTCAGAAAGCCCGGATCCCCATAGTTCAGACATTCCTACATAGGCAACGAGAGAAGAATCTTTTAAGCCGATAATGAACTGATTGCCAAGTGGCGGAATAGATAAACGAAATGCTTGAGGCAAAATAATACGTCGCATTGCTAATGGATATGTCATTCCTAAAGAGCGGGCTGCTTCGAGTTGGCCGCGGTCCACAGACTGAATGGATCCTCTGAAAATTTCGGTAATATAGGCACCGTTATGAATAGCAAGGGCAATAGCGCCAGCCCAAAAAGGTGATAATACAATAACAGATGTAATTCCAAAATAGAGAATCATAATTTGTACAACTAACGGTATACCACGAATAATAGCAATGTATACATGCGCAATTCCATTTAAGAGTTTACTATTTGAAATACGAAAAAAAGCAAATAACAATCCAATTAGGCATCCAAGTAATAAGGAAGTTATTGTTAATTGTAGTGTCAGAACAATTGCTTTTAGGAACGTTGGATATGTAGATATGAAAATATCGATCATTAGTATCACCTCTATTATGAGTTGATTTTAATTTTTACGAATATGATAGCAATGCCCCAATGAAAGGTGCGGGGCACTACTTATGCACAAAAAATCTATTCTGCTTTTTCACTTAGAATGTTACGACCAAACCACTTTTTACTGATTTTTTCATACGTACCATCTTGAATGATTTCATCTAATGCTTTATTTAATTTGTTCATTAATTCTTTATCATCTTTGCGAACAGCAATGGCCATTTCATCAAGAGATAATGGTTTACCAGCATCTTTTATATTTGATTTTCCTTCTTTCATCATACGAAGACCTACCATTTGATCTGTGACAACAGCATCAATTCGTCCTGGTTCTAAATCCATAAGAGCGGTAATGTCACTATCGTATTCTGTAATTTGATCTGTCTGCTTGGCAACAAGTGTTTTGAATGTACTTGCTTTTACGACACCTACTTTTTTCCCCTTTAAATCTTCAGCAGAGGAGATTGATGTGTTATTTTTTGTAACGAAAATTTGTGCCCCAGAGCGATAATATGGATTTGTAAAATTAACTGCTTTGAGACGATCTTCTGTAATGGCCATACTTCCTAGAATTACATCATATTTTTTTGCTTGCAGACCTTGTATGAGTGTTTCCCAAGGATTTGTTACAGGAACAGCCTTCATATTCATTTTTTTAGCAAGTGCCTCACCAATTTCGACGTCAAAGCCGACAAGCTTGCCGTTTTCTTTATAGTTAAACGGCTTATATAAACCACTCATTGCATAGCGAAATTCTTGCTTTCCATCTGCGGATATAGTGCTACTTTCTTTACTACAGGCACTTAATATTAAAGAAGCACATAATGCAATCGCTGCTATTACTTTAAGCATATGTCGTTTCATAAAGACTCCTCCAATGTTTATATAATGTTTCGTAAAAATTGCTGTGCGCGTTTATTTGACGGAGCGGTAAAAAACTGTTCTGGAGGTGCATCCTCTACGATTTGTCCGTCATCCATAAAAATGATCCGATCAGCTACATCACGGGCAAATCCCATTTCATGCGTGACGATAATCATCGTCATACCTTCTTTTGCGAGGTCTTTCATAACTTGTAGTACTTCTCCGACGAGTTCAGGATCGAGAGCTGAGGTAGGTTCGTCAAATAGCATAATTTTCGGATTCATTGCGAGTGCTCTTGCAATAGCAACTCGTTGTTTTTGGCCACCTGATAAAAGATCGGGTGTTACGTTAGCCTTATCTTGCAATCCGACTTTTCCTAGCAGTTCGTAGGCAATGCTTGTTGCTTTTGTTTTGTCTAACTTCTTGACGTGAATAGGAGCTTCAATGATGTTTTCTAGTGAGGTCATATGAGGAAATAAATTAAAATGTTGAAAAACCATGCCGACATCTTCTCGAACTTTGTTTAGATTTGTACGTTTTGGATGGATTTGTTCACCCTGTATCGAAATTTCTCCATCATCATACAGCTCTAAGAAATTTAAGCAACGCAGTAATGTACTTTTCCCTGAACCGCTTGCACCAATTAAGACGACAACTTCTTTTTCTTGCACGTGTAAATTGACGTTTTTGAGCACGCTTAAAGAACCAAAAGATTTTGTCAGATTTTGAACTTGTATCATGCATCCCCCTCCAATGAAATTCGGGTGTATAAAAATACCTTGTTCTTGGTAATTAGTCATAAATTGTCATATTCCTTTATTTTCCGTTAAAAATTTAAAGGGATTATAACTGGTCGTATATTACACAGTTTCATTGAGAGAAATAAGTATTTGTTTCAAAATTTAATTATTTATTTCAAAAATCGATATATCTATTTATGATAAAAAGTATAGATAACAACATATAGAAGGAAGAGCGATGTATCGTTCTTCATTTTTATTTTTTTGTAAGCGGTGGAATGCTTTGAGGAAAACGAAAGACATTATGATGGTCATATCTTGCTTACAGAAGTGCAATGTTATTGTAATGTAACTCGATAGTGATTGCGCTTTTTGTTTGATAGAATGAAATTAGGCCGGAAGGCCATCAAAAAAGAACAGGTTACTGCTGTAGTTAAAGAAAACGAAAACTATAAAAATATTTTTTTGAAATAAAGTTGAATAGAAAAGTTAAAAGGAGATTAATTGATATGAAAAAAATAGTAGGGCTTGGATTAGCAGCAGCGATTTCAATGGGAGCCAATATAATTGGCTCTCTTTTTTATAAATTATAGAAAAAATTGTTATAAAAAGTAAAAATATGAACGTTTCCGCAACATTTATCTTTGTCTCTTTCAGAAGAAAATTATAGCAAGATATAATAAAGCTATAATATTAGAAGGAGTGTCTTTCATGAAAAAAGAGAAAAGACAACAACTAATTAAACAATTGGTGAGAGAGAATGAAATAGATACACAAGAAAAATTGGTAGAGTTGTTAGAGCACCGTGATGTATTTGTTACACAAGCAACTATTTCTCGAGATATTCATGAATTAAATTTAGTAAAGGTAGCCTCTTCAAAAGGGCTGGTAATATATAAGATTTTTACAGAAGAGAACCAGCGAGCAGATATACAGCTAAAGAAAAAAATAAGAGAGGTTGTTGTAAAAATCGATTATGTAGAACAACTGATTATTATAAAAACTCTGCCTGGAAATGCTCATGTTATCGGTGTTTTATTTGATTCTTTAGACTGGAAAGAAAAAATAGGATGTATATGTGGGAATGATACATGTCTTGTAATTTCTCGATCAAAAGCAGATAGGGAGATTCTAAAAGGTAGATTGAATTTGATTATGTAAATGAGAAGGCTGTTTCTAATGCAAATTAGAACAGTCTTTTTTATTTTTATAAAGTGAAACAGTGAAATTTTAATTAATGGAGCGGTTCTTGTTATTAATTATGAGTTCTCATCAATCGGGATTTTCCTAATTTAATGTTTGCTGAATTTTGAGGTAGAACAATTACTTTCCGCTAATACGAGATAAAAACTTTTAACATAAAATAGGACGCTATTATACATTTAATATACATAATATAAAGCTAGTTATTTAATTATGAGATGAAGTATCTTATAAAAATACGATTAGCTATACTTTTTACAAAATAATTTGTGAAATATTTCACCTAGTATTGTTAGCGTTTTCACAAAGCGATATATGCATTCTGTTTATTATGTAATTGTAAGACATCAAGTGAATTTAAAAGGAGGTACAACAAATGAAGCATCCGATACATGTTACTTCAGAAATTGGAGAATTAGAAACCGTTTTACTAAAACGCCCTGGTAAAGAAATTGAAAATTTAACACCAGAATATTTACAGCAATTATTATTTGACGATATTCCATATTTACCAATTATTCAAAAAGAGCATGACTATTTTGCACAAACACTGCGAAATCGGGGGATTGAGGTTCTTTATCTAGAGAAACTAGCAGCTGAAGCATTAGTTAATAAAGAGCTTCGAGAAGAATTTGTTGATCGTATTTTAAAAGAAGGGCAAGCAGATGTAAATATTGCACACCAAACTTTAAAAGAGTATTTACTTTCCTTTTCAAATGAAGATTTGATTCAAAAAATTATGGGTGGCGTGCGTAAAAGTGAAATTGAAACGAATAAAAAGGCGCATCTTTATGAACTAATGGAAGAGCATTATCCATTTTATTTAGATCCAATGCCAAATTTATATTTTACACGTGATCCAGCAGCGACAATAGGTGAAGGCTTAACAATTAATAGAATGAGAGAGCCAGCACGGAGACGGGAATCTTTATTTATGGAATATATTATTAAATACCATCCGCGCTTTGCAAGTCACAATGTACCGGTTTGGTTAGATCGTGATTATAAGTTTCCGATTGAAGGTGGCGATGAGCTTATTTTAAATGAGGAAACAATTGCAATTGGAGTATCTGCTAGGTCTTCAGCTAAGGCCATTGAACGCTTAGCAAAAAATTTATTTAGTCGTCAAAATAAAATTAAGAAAGTGCTGGCAATAGAGATTCCAAAATGTCGTGCGTTTATGCATTTAGATACAGTATTTACAATGGTTGATTATGATAAATTTACAATCCATCCAGCCATTCAAGGTCCAAAGGGGAATATGAATATTTATATTTTGGAAAAAGGATCGGATAAAGAGACTCTCAAAATTACATACCGCACATCTTTAACTGAGGCTTTAAAAGAAGCGTTAGGTTTGAGTGAATTGGTTCTTATTCCTTGCGGAGGAGGAGATGTGATTGCTTCTGCTCGTGAACAATGGAACGATGGATCTAATACATTAGCAATTGCACCGGGAGTAGTTGTTACATATGATCGCAACTATGTCTCAAATGCTTTATTACGTGAGCATGGTATAGAGGTTGTTGAAGTATTAAGCTCGGAATTGTCTCGCGGCCGTGGGGGTCCACGTTGTATGAGTATGCCAATTGTTCGAAAAGATATTTAGCATAAATACTGGAGAAAGTAGGGATGAATGATGTTAATGACAAAACCAAACTTAAAAGGAAGAAGCCTTCTTGCAGAAAAAGATTTTACAGAAGAAGAGTTGTTATATCTTCTTGATTTAGCAGCAGACTTAAAAGAGAAAAAGAAACATGGTATCCCACATCATTATTTAGAAGGCAAAAATGTTGCCCTTTTATTTGAAAAAACTTCAACTCGTACACGTTGTGCATTTACGGTAGCATGTACGGATTTAGGTGCAAATCCTGAGTACCTAGGTAAAAATGATATTCAGCTTGGGAAAAAAGAATCTGTTGAAGATACAGCGAGAGTTTTAGGACGTATGTTTGATGGTATTGAATTTCGTGGATTTGCACATGCAACAGTGGAATCTTTAGCAAAAAATTCAGGTGTACCAGTATGGAATGGCTTAACAGACATGTGGCATCCGACACAAACACTTGCGGATTTGTTAACAATAAAAGAGCATATCGGAAAATTAAAAGATATTAAGCTGGTCTATGTTGGAGACGGCCGTAACAATGTAGCGAATAGCTTATTAGTTGGCGGCTCTATTGTAGGAATGGAAGTACATATTTGTACCCCAGAATCATTATTTCCAGCACAGGAAGTCATTGATATCGCTAAAAAATATAGTGATCGGGTAATGGTAACGAGCAACGTGGAAGAAGCTGTTGCAGGTGCAGATGTTATCTATACAGATGTATGGGTATCTATGGGAGAAGAAGATAAATTTGCTGAACGTATTGAACTTCTTAAACCATATCAAGTAAATATGAAAATGATTGAAAAGACCGGGAATGAAAATATGATTTTCTTACATTGTTTACCTGCGTTTCATGACGCGGAAACAATGTATGGAGAGGAAATATATGAAAAATACGGCATAAAAGAAATGGAAGTAAGTGATGAAGTATTCCGCAGTAAGCATTCAAAGGTATTTGATCAAGCGGAAAATAGAATGCACACAATTAAAGCGGTTATGGCAGCTACTTTAGGAGATATGGAATAAAGAAGGGGGAGATTCCTCCTTCTCTATCCCATTATTGATGAGAGCTTTCCATCAGTGGAGGATGAAAAAATCCCCCACTGATGGAAGTTTCAATTTATCTTCCTTTATATACAATCATTCACTACTGTTGTTTATTCCTATCTGATAAAAGAGAGGTGAGTGTAATGGGTGAAGAAAAGAAATTAGGACTGTTTACTTTGACCGCTCTTGTTGTAGGTTCCATGATCGGAGGCGGAGCATTTAACCTAGCAAGTGATATGGCAAAGGGTGCAGGTGCAGGTGCTATTATTATTGGTTGGATTATAACAGGTATCGGAATGGTTTCTCTTGGATTAGCGTTCCAAAACTTAACAATTAAAAGGCCGGATTTAGATGGAGGAATTTTTAGTTATGCAAAAGCTGGATTCGGTAGCTTTATGGGCTTTAATAGTGCCTGGGGATATTGGTTATCCGCTTGGCTCGGAAATGTGGCTTACGGTACGTTATTATTTGCTTCACTAGGTTACTTTTTTCCAGTTTTTGAAGGTGGGCAGAATGTAGCATCAATTATTGGAGCAAGTATATTGCTTTGGTGTGTTCATATGTTGATTTTACGCGGTGTACAATCAGCAGCACTTGTAAATTTAGTAACAACGATTGCAAAGTTAGTACCTGTCTTTGTATTTATTGTTGTAGGGATATTTGCTTTTCATATTGATATTTTCTTAGATGGATTTTGGGGACAAAGTGCTACTTTTTCCTGGGCGGCTGTAGGAAGTCAAGTTAAGAGTACAATGCTTGTAACTCTTTGGGTATTTATTGGAGTAGAAGGAGCTGTGGTCTTATCGAGCCGTGCAAAAAATCGAAGTGATGTCGGGAAAGCAACTGTTATTGGATTAATAGGGACTCTCATTATTTACATTCTCTTGACACTATTATCCTTAGGAATTATGAAGCAGGCAGATATTGCAAATTTGAAAAATCCAGCGATGGCATATGTATTTGAAAGTGTTGTTGGGAAATGGGGAGCTATTTTTATTAATTTAGGTTTAATTATTTCTGTATTAGGTGCTTGGTTAGGGTGGACGTTACTAGCATCTGAAATTCCTTATTTGGCTGCTAAAGACGGTGTATTTCCAAAATGGTTTGCGAAGGAAAATAAAAATAAAGCTCCTGTTAATTCATTATGGTTAACAAATGGTCTAATTCAAGTTTTCTTGTTGACATTTGTTGTTTCAGATCAAGCTTATCATTTTGCATTTTCTCTCGCTTCCTCTGCAATTTTAATTCCTTATGCTTTTTCAGCATTCTATCAATTTAAGTATAGTTTGCAGTCTGAAGAGAACGATCGAACAAAAAATATCGTAATTGGTTTAGTTGCGAGTATGTATGCGATTTGGTTAGTTTATGCAGCGGGTTTAGATTATTTATTGCTGACTATGATACTGTATGCACCAGGAATTTTTATCTTTTACAAAGTTCAAAAGCAAACAAATCCAAAACAAATATTTACTCGTGTCGAGCTTGTCTCCTCGATAGTCATTGGAGCTTTAGCACTGTTTGCAATTTATCAATTGGCTACAGGTAGTATTACTCTTTAAAAACTCTTTTGAAAAGGAATTGGAGGGTTGAAAGATGAAAAGAAAAAAAATCGTTGTTGCATTGGGAGGAAACGCAATACAATCTGGGGATGCTACTGCACAAGCACAACAGGAAGCTTTGGAAAGAACGGCAGAACAATTAGTTAAAATTATGGAAAATAATGTAGATGTTGTCATTGCACATGGGAATGGTCCGCAAGTAGGTAACATCTTATTGCAGCAAAAAGCAGCGGAAACGGAAAAAACACCTGCAATGCCATTAGATACTTGCGGTGCAATGAGTCAAGGGATGATTGGATATTGGATGGAAAATGCAATTGAAAAGGCTTTGAAAAAGCGCAATATAGAAAAAGATGTAGTAACGGTTATAACTCGTGTTGTGGTGGATGAAAAGGATGAGGCGTTCAAAAATCCAACAAAACCAATTGGTCCCTTTTATACGGAAGAAGAAGCACGAAAATTAATGGAGACAACAAAAGCTACATTTAAAGAAGATTCCGGGCGTGGATGGCGGCGAGTTGTACCATCACCAAAACCAGTGAGTATTCATGAACATAAAGTAATCAATGCGTTAGTGGAGGACGGGGATATTGTCATTGCTGTTGGAGGAGGCGGAATTCCAGTTATAGATTCGGACGATGGATTAAAAGGAACTGAGGCTGTTATAGATAAAGATTTTGCAGCTCAAAAATTAGCTGAATTAGTAGATGCTGATATTCTTGTTATTTTAACTGCTGTTGATCATGTATATATAAACTTTAATAAACCAAATCAAAAGAAATTAGAGAATGTTACAGTTGACGAACTAGAACAATATATACAAGATAACCAATTTGCAGCAGGCAGCATGCTTCCAAAAATTCAAGCAGCAATTCATTTTGTTAATACAAATCCAAAACGAAAAACGATTATTACTTCATTAGAAAAAGTATATGAAGCATTAGAAGAGAATGCTGGTACCATCATTTCTAAGTAAGATCTATAAATATTTGTACATAAAAAGAANNTTCTTTTTATGTACAAATATAGAGGAAGTTCATAAAGTATTCATTCATAAAGGGAAAATTCAGTGTTTTATTATGATAGAATAATTTTGAAGGCGCTTTCTTTACGTTGCTTTATAATTTATCCCGCTATTCGTGGGAACCCTCACCTCAAGATTCAAAGAGAAGCGAAAAAATAGGTGGACGATGAAGAATCCCCAACTGATAGAAGTTTCACTTTATAGAAAGAGAGAGAACGTTTCATGCAAAGACGAAATATAGTTGAAGACTTAAAGCAATTTGAACTATTTGCTGATCTATCAGATAAGAAATTAAAAAGCCTAGCAGAGCTTGTCTATTGGCGAACCTACAAAAAAGGGCAATTTTTATTTTTAGAAGGTGATTCAAGAGAAAGAATATATCTTATGCTAGATGGATTTGTAAAATTGGAGCGAGTCAATCAAAGCGGAAATTTATTATATGAAGATTACATAAAGCGTTTCTCTATCTTTCCTTGCAGTGGAATGTTTACAGATAAGTCATATAATTATACAGCTATAGCAATGACAGATGTTGATGTGTACTATATCCCCACTTCTATTTTTGAGGACATGGTGAAATCAGATCGAAAACAGCTCATGTATATTGTTCAGGAGTTATCTTCTATATTGAAGGTAAATGAAAGACGTATCCAAAATATCACAATTCCAAATGCGCAAGATCGTGTCATTCAAACATTATGTTATTTGATGAATGATTTAGGAGAACAAGAGGGAGAAGAAATTATAATTTCATGCCCTCTTACAACGATTGAAATTTCTAAAATATCTGGGACATCACGTGAAACGGTTAGTGGGGTGTTAAAGCAACTAAAAAATGATTGTATTGTCACGGTCCTAGATAAAAAAATTACAATACATGATCCCATTTATTTTGAAGAAATCTCTGTGTAAAAACAAAGTAATAGATGATAGGGAAGTACAAGATTAATATTACAATATATAAAAAATGAATTATTATGCTAACTTTCCTTTTCAGATTTTATATTATTAAAGTTCTTTATATATTTATAAAGGGCTTTTTTATGTTATCAAATATAAAAAATTTGTATATTACTGTACTAACAAACTGAATCTCGTGTAGAGGAGTTCGTAAATCACTAGTAAAAGTTTCACTTTGTTCAAGACTAATCATACATATAGGTTAACGATGAAATATTTTTTAAAATCGGATGTTTTAATAAGAATGTAAAAAATTATCGTTACAAATTCTTTATATTTTGTTATGATAGTGTTACGAAAACGTTTGCATTAATTTGTGCAAAAGGAGAGAAGGAATTATGAATAAAACGTGGTGGAAAGAAGCGGTAGCTTATCAAATTTATCCGCGCAGCTTTATGGATTCAAATGGCGATGGTATTGGGGATCTGCAAGGCATTATTTCAAAATTAGATTATTTAAAAGAACTGGGTATTGATGTGATTTGGATTTGCCCAATGTACAAATCGCCAAATGACGATAATGGTTACGACATTAGTGATTATCAAGCTATTATGGATGAATTCGGTACAATGGCTGATTTTGATCAGTTATTAGACGAGGTTCATAAGCGTGGAATGCGGCTCATTATAGATTTAGTTATTAATCATACAAGTGATGAACATCCGTGGTTTATTGAATCGCGTTCTTCTAAAGATAATCCGAAACGTGATTGGTATATTTGGCATGACGGAAAAAATGGGAAAGAGCCAAATAACTGGGAAAGTATTTTTAACGGCTCTGCTTGGGAATATGATGAAGCAACAGATCAATATTATTTACACCTGTTTTCACGTAAGCAACCAGATTTAAACTGGGAAAATGAAGAGGTGCGTGCGGCGTTATATGATACTGTCAATTGGTGGCTTGATAAAGGAATTGACGGCTTCCGTGTTGATGCGATTAGTCATATTAAAAAAGAAGAAGGGTTTAAAGACATGCCAAATCCAAAAGGACTAAAGTATGTACCTTCTTTTGATAAACATATGAATGTTGATGGCATTCAGCCGCTTTTAGAAGAGTTAAAAACGAAAACGTTTTCAAATTATGATATTATGACTGTTGGCGAAGCAAATGGTGTGAAAATTGAAGATGCTGAGCTTTGGGTTGGAGAAGAACAAGGAAAGTTTAATATGGTATTCCAATTTGAGCATTTAAGCTTATGGGATGCAGAAAAGAAAAAAGAGCTTGATGTTGCAGGGCTTAAAAAAGTTTTAACGAAGTGGCAAAAAGGTTTGGAAAATAAAGGATGGAATGCACTGTATATTGAAAATCATGATAAACCTCGTATTGTTTCTACTTGGGGGGATGATAAACAGTATTGGCGCGAAAGTGCAACAGCTTTAGGTGCAATGTATTTCTTTATGCATGGTACGCCGTTTATTTACCAAGGCCAAGAAATTGGAATGACAAATGTCCAGTTCCCACATATTGAAGATTATGATGATGTAGCAATTAAGAATTTATATCGTCAAAAGATTGAAGAGGGTATACCTCACCAAGAAATTATGGAGATTATTTGGGCATCTTGTCGTGATAATTCACGGACACCGATGCAATGGAATAGTGTAGAAAATGCCGGTTTTACAACAAGCACGCCTTGGTTTGGAATGAATCCAAATTATAAAGAAATTAATGTAGAGGTGCAGCAAGCAGATTCAAATTCCATTTTAAATTTCTATAAAAAGATGATTGTTTTGAAGAAAGAGCATGAAGTGTTTACTTATGGAACGTACGATTTACTTTTAGAAGATGACCCACAAATTTATGCGTATACGCGTACGTTAAATAATAAAAAAGTTATTGTAATTAGCAATTTATCAAAGAGTGAAGCTGTATATGATGAGGCTGCATTCAATCTAGAATGCAAACGTTTGCTCTTAAATAACTACGAAGTAGAAGAACATGATGTAGTTACAACCATAACTTTAAAGCCTTATGAAACAAGGGTGTATTATATTTCTTAATGAAGAAAAGATGCTCATACAGCATCTTTTCTCATAAAAATTTGTATTTTCTATAAAATTGTTATTGTAATATGAAAACGTTTTTATTAAAATTAATTTATGAAAACGATTGCGTAAAAAATGTTTTCGTAAGGGGATAAGCAATTATTATTTATACATGAGGGATTGTAATTTAGAAAAAGGAGGAACAAAGAAATGAAGAAGCTTGCGTCTTTTGATTTTTGGCAAAAGTTTGGGAAAGCTTTGATAGTAGTAGTTGCAGTTATGCCGGCTGCTGGTTTAATGATTTCCATTGGTAAGCTAATCGGTATGTCTGCGGGTGATATAGCTGTAGTACAAACGATTGCTAGAGTTATGGAAGATATCGGTTGGGGAATTATTGGAAACTTAAATATTTTATTCGCTGTAGCAATTGGGGGATCTTGGGCAAAGGATCGTGCCGGCGGTGCATTCGCAGCCTTGATAGCATTCATATTAACAAACCGAATTACAGGAGCAATTTTTGGTGTAAACGCTGTAATGTTAGCGGATTCAAAAGCGAAAGTTTCTTCCTTTTTAGCGGGAAATTTACTTGTTAAAGATTATTTTACTTCTGTTCTTGGTGCACCGGCACTTAACATGGGAGTATTCGTAGGTATTATTTCAGGTTTTTTAGGAGCTACTCTATACAATAAATATTATAACTATAATAAATTACCACAAGCATTAGCGTTCTTTAATGGAAAACGCTTTGTACCATTCGTAGTAATTGTTGGTTCTACAATCACTGCTATTATTTTATCGTTAGTATGGCCGTTCATTCAAAGCGGATTAAATGAATTTGGGCGTTGGATTGCAGCTTCAAAGGATAGCGCGCCAGTTGTGGCACCATTTGTATATGGAACACTAGAACGTTTATTATTACCATTTGGATTGCATCATATGTTAACGATTCCAATGAACTATACAGAGCTTGGCGGCACGTACACAATATTAACAGGTACCAAGGCAGGACAAGTAGTAGCTGGTCAAGACCCATTATGGCTCGCATGGATTACAGACTTAAATAACTTATTAGCTAATGGTGATACGAAAGCATATCATGATTTATTAAATAATGTGGTTCCAGCACGTTTTAAAGTAGGACAAGTTATCGGCTCCACAGCATCGTTAATCGGTATCGCATTTGCGATGTACCGCAACGTAGACAAAGAAAAACGTCATAAATATAAACCAATGTTCTTATCTGCAGCATTAGCTGTATTCTTAACAGGTGTAACAGAGCCAATTGAGTTTATGTTCATGTTCATCGCACCAGTATTATATGTTGTGTATGCAATTACAACAGGTTTGGCATTCGCATTAGCAGATGTAATTCACCTACGTATTCATGCGTTTGGTTTTATTGAGTTATTAACTCGTACACCAATGATTATAAAGGCAGGATTAATAGGAGATCTTATCAACTTTGTTGTTGTATCGGTTATATTCTTTGGCTTAAACTTTACAATCTTCAACTTCTTAATTAAAAAGTTTAACATACCAACACCAGGACGTGCGGGTAACTACATTGATAATGAAGATGGGGCTGAAGAAGTAGCGGCAAATGTAAAAGAAGGTTCATTAGCAACAGCGGTTATTGAGTTATTAGGCGGAAGAGGGAACATTGCGGATGTAGATGCTTGTATGACACGTTTACGTGTAACAGTAAAAGATTTAGATATTGTTGCACCAGAAGCAAAGTGGAAGAAAAACGGGGCACTTGGGTTAATTGTAAAAGATAAAGGGGTACAAGCTGTTTACGGTCCAAAAGCTGACGTATTAAAATCAGACATTCAAGACATTTTAGGTGCATAACCAATGAAATTATTAACTTTAAATTGTCATTCATGGCAAGAAGAAAAGCAACTTGCAAAGATTCATTATTTAGCAAAAACAATTCAAGAAAATGACTATGACGTTATTGCGCTGCAAGAGGTAAGTCAGTCGATTACAGCAAGAAATGTATGCGGTAACATGAAAGAAGATAATTTTGTACGCTTATTACAAGCGGAGTTAGAAGAGCTAGGAGCCGCAAAATATGATGTTGTATGGGACTTTGCTCATATTGGGTATGAAGTGTATGAAGAAGGCTTGGCAATTTTGACAAAGCATTCCATTACAAAGAGCGATTCGTTTTTCATATCAGACAGTACAGATACAACATACTGGAAAACACGAAAAATTGTAAGTGCAACAGTTTCCTATAACAATCAGCCGGTGACAATTTATTCTTGTCATCTTGGCTGGTGGCTTGATGAAGAAGAGCCGTTTAAGAAACAAGTAGCTCATTTATTGAGTTATGTAGATAATAATGAGTTGTCGTTCTTAATGGGTGACTTCAACAACAATGCACGCATACAGAATGAGGGGTATGACTATCTCGTGAAAAATGGTCTATACGACACGTATGAATTAGCAGGAAGAAAAGACGAAGGAACAACTGTGCAAGGAAAGATTGCTGGTTGGGATGAGAACAAGAAAGATTTACGCATCGATCTCATTTTAAGTAATCAGCCTGTGCAAGTTGTTTCTTCCCAAGTGATTTTTAATGATGTGAACCGAAATGTAATATCGGATCATTTTGGTGTTGAAGTTCAAATTAATATGTAATAAGAAAGGCAACCGCCGTGTAAAATACGGATTGGTTGCTTTTTTATTACATTTCATACATAATCTCTATTATTGAACATAAAACTAAATTGGTCATTTAGTGTAGATATCGACATGTATTCATTATATAATGACGTATACAGTTTATCCCGCTATTCGCGGGCAGTAAAGGATGGAGAAGAGCTGGGAAGAAAACTGCCTGTAAACATCAGTGGGGAATGAAGAAAACCCCCACTGATGGAAGTCTCACTTTATTAGAAAAGTATGGATTATTTTCATTTAAAATTCTGTGTAAACAGTGATATAATGGCAAAATGTATGTATGAATTTGGGAAAAAGAAAAAACATATGATTAGGTGATTAAAAATATGAGACAAATATGGCGTATTTATACGACAGACATACGGAATGTGGCAAAACATTGGGCTGCAATTGTTATAATATTGGGGCTTACCATTTTACCATCGCTATATGCGTGGTTTAATATTAAAGCCTCGTGGGATCCTTATGGAAATACGAAAGATGTTCCTATTGCAGTATCTAATGAAGACAAGGGTACAAATTTACGCGGGAAAGATATTAATATAGGGAAAGAGGTTGTTGATTCTTTAAAAAAGGACAAAAACCTTGGTTGGAAGTTCGTTGATGAGAAGCAAGCCATAGATGGTGTAAAGCATGGTGATTATTACGCGAGTATTACCATCCCAAAAGATTTCTCCGAAAAAATTGCAACGGTATTAAGTGATAATCCGCAAAAACCAGAGCTTCAATATTATGTGAATGAAAAAGTTAATGCTATTGCACCAAAGATTACGTCATCAGGTGCATCAGGTGTTGTACAGGAAATAGGTAAAAACTTCGTAAAAACAGCAAACGGTGAGATTTTTAAAATTTTTAATGAACTTGGGATTGATTTAGAAACGAATTTGCCAAGTATTGAAAAAGTAACAGAACTTGTTTTTAAATTAGAAGCGCAGTTCCCGGAGATTAACAATTTAGTTGATACAGCATTAACGGATGCTGATACAGCACAAAAACTTGTGAAAACAGCACAAGCCACATTGCCGACGGTTGAGAATGTCATTCGAGATGGACAAGAAATGACGAAGGATTTAGATGCCTTTTTTGCACAGAATACGAAAACGTTAGAAGCTGCACCAGAAGCAATAAAAAACAATCTAACATTTCTAAAACAGTCTGCAGATGGTGCTGTACAAATTACAGAGTTCTTGAAAAATCCAGCAGGGAATTTAGATTTAGGAAATATTAATGAACAAACATTAACCGAAACATCGAAAACTGTAAAAAGCTTTTTAGCATCTACTCGACAAGTATTAGTATCTACACAACAAATAGCAGATGCTCTAAAACAAAATAATGTCAGTGATCCTGAAAAGACAAAACAAGATCTTCAAATCATTAAAAATCAAATTGATTTTAGAAGTAAACAAGTGGATTCAATCATTTCGTTATTACAAACTCTTAATGAAACATTTAATACAACAATCTTCAATGATAATATTGACCGACTGAAAGGTTTAAAAACGGTATTAGATAATACAAGTAAGAAGATTGATAATATAATTAAGGCTATAGATCAAGGGCAACAGCCATCACAAGATGCGATTAATGCACTAGATCAAGCGGCTAAAGATGGAATTGCTATTATCGACAGTATTTTAGGAGCATGGCCTGATTTGGATCAATTAAAACAACCAGGCGTAAATTTAGACCCAGCGAAAAACGGATTGAATTCTTTAAAAGCAAGTTTAACAACTGGGATCCAATTGATAGATGGGATTATTCCTGTATTAAATGATGTAGATAAAATTGCTGGAGATTTAAATAAAACAACAAATATACCAAATACAATTAATCAATTGAACAAAGTAAAAGGCGATTTCCAAAAAGGAATCAACGGGGCAAATTTAGCATTAGATGCAATGAATAAAGGTCAGAAACCTGCAAAGGATGTAGTTGATGGTATAAATGCTGCATCTAAAAGTGCTTCAGCGGCATTAGGTGACATTTTAGGAAAGTATGATTCCGAAATTGTTCCAAGTTTCAACGATGCTATTGAACGTACGAAACAAATGTCAAAAGATACATCAAAAATCTTAAGTGAAGCAAATAAAAGTCTTCCTGATGTGAAAAAAGTATTAGAAGATGCATCGAAAGGTTTAACTCTTGGCAAAGATGAAGTTGAAAAGATAAAAGCTGAACTTCCTGATGCACAGAAGAAAATTACAGACATTGCTAATAAAATTCGCGATTTTAAATCACAAGAAGATTTAAATGACATCATTCGCTTGTTAAAACATGACGTAGAAAAACAAAGTGATTTCTTCGCAAACCCAGTAAACTTAAAAGAGAACAAATTATACCCAATACCGAACTACGGTTCAGCGATGTCGCCGTTTTATACAGTGTTAGCGTTATGGGTAGGGGCATTACTTATGGTTTCATTGTTAACGGTAGAAGTACATGAGGAAGATGCGGAGTATAGAAGTTATCACATTTACTTTGGTCGTTTTTTAACGTTCTTAACGGTTGGCCTTGCACAGGCGTTTATCGTAGCAATGGGCGATATGTTCTTGCTCGGTACTTATGTAGTAGATAAATTCTGGTTTGTTCTATTTAGTATGTTGATTAGTGGGGTATTCGTCTGTATTGTTTACTCGCTCGTTTCTGTATTTGGAAACGTCGGGAAGTCATTTGCGGTCATTTTACTCGTACTACAAGTTGCCGGTTCAGGTGGAACATTCCCAATTCAGATGACGCCGAAATTCTTCCAAGCTCTTTATCCGTTTTTACCGTTTACGTATGCGATTAGCCTGATTCGCGAGACAGTTGGCGGTATGCTGTGGGATATTGTATGGAAAGATCTTCTCGCATTGTGTATATGGGTCGTTGTTATGCTTGTTATGGCGCTGTTCTTGAAAAAGCCAATTAATAAGTCGAGCAGTAAGTTTGTAGAAAATGCAAAAGGAAGTAAGTTAATTCACTAATAGAAAAAGGTTCCTGCCAGTTATGGTGGGAACCTTTTGTTTATTACAAAGCTACATATAGACAAGGTACCATGTAAAGTTTGATAAAGGGGCTATTCATAAAGATATTTAATCTTTATGAATAGCCCCTTAAGTATGGGTTTAATCAAATTTCAACCCTTTTAATGCTTCTGCGAACGCATTATTTAAAGGTTCTTCTTGTTTTTGTTGTTGTTTTAAGTATTTTTGTACAGAGCGTTTATCCATTTTTCCATGAGATTCTTTCTTACGACGTTCTTGGAATGAAGAAAGCTTTTCACGATAGCCGCATTTACATGCGAAGATTTGACCTTCTCCTTCACCTCGAAGTTCTAGTTTTTTCTTACACTGA
This sequence comes from Bacillus sp. AFS018417, assembly GCF_002560985.1. Classification (NCBI taxonomy): domain Bacteria; kingdom Bacillati; phylum Bacillota; class Bacilli; order Caryophanales; family Bacillaceae; genus Bacillus; species Bacillus sp. AFS018417. The sequence goes on along the minus strand of NZ_NTTM01000025.1, from coordinate 28,850 downwards.
GGGCAGCGTGCGTTTGTAGTGCGAGATACATTTTTTCGATGGCCGCATTCACGATCTTGACACACAAGCATTTTACCTTTTTTGCCGTTTACTTCTAGCATCGGTTTACCACAGTCTGGGCACGTTTTTGTTGAAATGTTATCGTGCTTATATTTTTTATCGCTCGATTTAATTTCGGAAACAATTTCTTTTGTGTAGTTTTTCATTTCTGAAATGAATACATCTTTTTTCAATTTACCCTTCGCAATTGCCTCAAGTTTTTGCTCCCATTCAGCAGTTAGTGCAGGGGATTTTAATTCTTCTGGCACTAAATCAAGTAACTGACGGCCTTTTGATGTAATGTGAATGTCTTTGCCGCGCTTTTCGATTAAGAACGAATTGAATAATTTATCAATAATATCCGCGCGTGTAGCAACAGTACCTAGTCCACCAGTTGATTTTAACGTGTCTGCAAGTTGTTTATTTTGCGTGCCCATGTACTTTGTGGGATTTTCCATTGCTGAAAGTAATGTTGCTTCATTAAAACGTGCAGGTGGCTTTGTTTGACCTGATGTTTGTGCAATTAGTTTTACGTTTAATGTATCGCCTTTTTCAATGCGAGGTAAGATTTGTTCTTTTAAATCATCTACTGTCTCGTCATCTTCAAAGCGATGTTCGTATACTTCTTTCCAACCAGAATTGAGAATTGTTTTGCCGCGTGCGACGAAGTTTTCATCACTAATTTTTGCGCGTAACGTTAGTTGTTCGTATTCGAAAGCTGGGAATAAAACTGCTAAGAAACGTTTTACAACTAAATCATAAATTTTGCGTTCTTTATCTGAGAAGGCGGAGAAGTTTACATAACTTTCTGTTGGAATGATCGCATGGTGATCACTTACTTTACTATCATCAACAAACGATTTAGAAGCTTTTATTGGTTTATTTAAGACCTTATTAGCTAAAGAACGATATTCTCCTACTCCACACGCTTTCAAACGTTCTGGAAGTGTTCCTACAATGTCGGATGAGATATAGCGTGAATCTGTACGAGGGTACGTTAATACTTTGTGCTGCTCATATAATTTTTGCATAATATTTAACGTTTCTTTTGCAGAATAACCAAAGATTTTATTTGCATCACGTTGTAGTTCTGTTAAATCATAAAGACCAGGAGAAAACGATTTTTTAGGCTTTTTCTCAATTTCCACGACAGTGGCATTTTGTTTGCCTAGTTTTTTCACAATTGCATCGATTTTTTCTTTATCGAAGCTACGGCTATTGCCTTTCGCATCTTGCCAAGTCAGTTTTAACTTGTCTGCTGTTTGGGCTTCGATACCGTAGTACGTTTGCGCTTTGAAGTTTTTGATTTCGTCTTCACGCCCTGCAATGATTGCCACAGTAGGTGTTTGGACACGACCGCAATTTAGTTGCGCATTGAATCGTGTCGTTAATGCGCGTGTTGCGTTAAGACCGATATACCAGTCGGCTTCAGAACGTGCGACAGCTGAAGCGTATAAATTGTCATATGCTTTACCAGGCTTCAAATTTGCAAAGCCATCTTTAATTGCTTTATCGGTAACAGATGAAATCCATAGACGTTTAATAGGTTTATTCATTTTAACTTTATCAATAATCCAGCGAGCGACTAATTCTCCTTCTCTTCCTGCATCTGTAGCCACGATGATTTCATTTACATCATTTCTAGTCAGTTGACTTTTAACAGCATTAAACTGTTTGCCGGTCTGCTTAATCACTGTTAATTTTAAGCGTTCAGGTAGCATTGGAAGATCTTCTAGATTCCATTTTTTATATTTCACATCATAGCTTTCTGGATCTGCTAATGTAACGAGATGCCCTAAAGCCCAAGTAACGATATATTTATTGCCTTCAATATAACCATTTCCTTTTTTATCACACTTCAATACACGCGCAATATCACGTGCAACAGAAGGTTTTTCAGCAATTACAACACTTTTTGCCATATTTAAAACATCCTTTCGAATTTCCGTAAGTTAACTATAGCATACATCTCTTTTGGATTCAGTTATTCCGAAGATTCGCATCCATTGTTATTAATTACATACTCTACATCTTTGATTGGTTAAGAGGGGAGGCGAGTTTTTATAACAAAATGTAACTTGTGATTTTGATAGAATAAGAGTAGACTCTGAATTAGATGAATAAGAAAACACATGGGAGTTTGCGGATGCAAACTGAGAGTACGGCTAATCTGTCGTTGACCATTTGAACCTGTTGGATAATGCCAGCGTAGGGAGAGTGTAAAAACGCATATTAAGACACTTTGCATACGCAAAGTGTCTTTTTTAGCTATATCTCCCATTATAAAAAAAGGAGATTGATAAATATGAAAATCGAAGAAATTGCACAAGTAATTGAAACAGTACGAGAAAGAAATCCGCTCGTTCATAATATTACAAATGTTGTTGTGACAAATTTTACAGCTAATGGCTTACTTGCATTAGGTGCATCGCCTGTAATGGCATATGCGAAAGAAGAAGTAGCTGAAATGGCAAGTATTGCTGGAGCGCTTGTTTTAAATATGGGAACACTTCGCCCGGAAGAAGTAGAAGCGATGCTCATTGCTGGGAAATCAGCAAATGCGCATAATGTACCGATTTTGTTTGATCCTGTTGGTGCTGGTGCAACTTCGTACCGAACAGAAGTTGCAAGATATCTCCCGAGTGAAGCAAAACTAGCAATTATCCGCGGCAATGCGGCGGAAATTGCAAATGTTATTGATGAGAAGTGGGAGATTAAAGGTGTTGATGCAGGGGAAGGAAACGGTGATGTTGTTTTAATTGCGAAACAAGCAGCAGAGCAGTTAGATACGGTTGCTGTTATCACTGGAAAAGAAGACGTTATAACAGATGGAGAAAGAACATTTATTCTTCGTAATGGTCATCCTATTTTAACAAAAGTAACAGGAACAGGCTGTTTATTAACATCTGTGATTGGAGCATTTGCAGCAGTCGAAAAAGACTATGTAAAAGCAGCAGTCGCAGCGGTAACGTTTTACGGTGTAGCGGCAGAAATTGCGGCAAACAAAACAGTTGAACAAGGGCCAGGAAGTTTCCAAATTGAATTTCTTAATCAGTTAGCAAATGTTACTGCAAAAGACGTTGAACAATATGGGAATGTCGAAGAAGTTCGTTAAGAAAGGATGAGAGAAATGGCGTGCATCGATAAACAGTATATGTCCGAGTTATTACAAGTATATTTTATTATGGGGAGTAACAATTGCTGTAAAGATCCATTACAAGTCATGAAAGAAGCACTTGATGGTGGAATTACAATCTTTCAATATCGTGAAAAAGGTGAAGGAGCATTAACGGGAGAAGAACGATATGCATTTGCAAAGCAGCTTCAGTCTTTGTGCAAAGAGTATAATGTTCCATTTATCGTAAATGATGATGTGGAATTAGCACTAGAATTAGATGCAGATGGCGTTCATGTTGGACAAGATGATGAGGGCATTAAGACAGTACGTGAAAAAATGGGTGATAAAATAATTGGTGTATCCGCTCATACAATAGAAGAAGCATGTTTTGCGATTGAAAATGGTGCCGATTATTTAGGGGTAGGGCCGATTTTTCCAACAAATACGAAAAAAGATGCAAAAGCAGTACAAGGAACGGAAGGATTACGTTTCTTCCGCGAAAGTGGCGTTGAAGTTCCAATTGTCGGCATTGGTGGAATTACAATTGAAAATGCTGCTTCTGTCATTGAAGCGGGTGCGGATGGGGTGTCCGTTATTTCTGCAATTAGCTTAGCGGATTCTCCTTATAATAGTACGAAAAAATTAGCGGAGTTAGTAAAAAAATAATCAGTTCATATATGAAAGGAATCATTTCTAACATGAAGAAATGGTTCTTTGTCGGTTTGAAATAAAGTTGTACTGGTTATAAGAAAGTCGTACCGTTTATAAAAAAGATGTACTGTTTGTAAAAAAGTTTGATCAAAAATCCTGCATGAAATGCAGGATTTTTTTTATTCAACAATCGGGCCAGATTGTTGAAGCTGATGAAAATATTTTGTTTGAATATGAAGTATTACACTTAAACTAATGGTGCAGGTTAATTGAAGAAGAATAGATTTCAGAAGATCGTTATTAGAGTCGATTTTTTTTCTTTGTCACTGTTTCAGATAAAAGAGCTACTATTTGAAGCACGTTGGAGCCCCATTTATAGTGATAATATTTTATGAATTGGAAAACAATAGTGCTTAGGAAAGGAAGGACTGCGAATGTCTGTGAAAAAGTGGTTAACTGGATTGGTCGTTTTGCTTACGATGATTGTGGTTGTGACAACTCCGGGCTCACTCAGTGTATTTGCCGAATCCGGCGTCGTAACACAGCCTATTGAGTCAGTGAAAGTGATTGAGGTCGAGTTGAATGATGATTACTTTAATCCGAATGTCATCACTATTCCGATTGGAAGGACGACAACGTTGATATTGAAAAACCAAGGTAAGAAAGAGCACACCTTTACAGTGGAAAAGCTCAGAATTGACGCCGAAGTCCAGCCGGGAAAAGAAAGAACCATTACCGTGAAACCTCAAGATCCCGGTACATATGAACTGATATGTCGGTACCATTTCCAGAAAGGAATGGATGGAAAAGTAATAGTCAAATAACAAGCAGGGCCAATCGGGCCTTGCTTGTTTTATAAGCAACGGTAACTTACTTATTATTACCCAGACATCATTATAACTGCTAACTTCCCTCTGCAAACGGATGTTCTTATAAAAAGTAAAGAAGTAGGTTTGTTCAAAAAGACATAGTAATTAAGATCTTCCACAATCGGGCGTTATTGTGGAAGACCTAAGGTGAAAAATGATCAAACTTTTTTATAAAACTGAAACTTAAATATGCTAAAGAAGAATCCATTTTAATCAATCTTTTTTTCAAAATGGATTCTTCTCATTTACCGTAAAATACGGGTTTGTGAGGTGTTTTGGATCAAACTCTATTTTAAGGCAATATTCTTTTTTTGTATAAAACAAATTGTGCCGTTTGAAACTAAAGTGTGTGAATATACTGCTTCGGAGGCGACGACATGATTACGTTACAAAATATTATAGCTGCTCATGAAAAAATGAAAGGCATTGTACATACAACACCATTAGATTATTCCAGTACATTTAGCGAGTTATCTCATAATGAAGTGTATTTAAAACTAGAAAATCTCCAAAAGACAGGTTCCTTTAAAGTACGTGGCTCTTATAATAAAATGACTTCGCTTAGCAAAGAAGAATTACAAAAAGGAGTTGTGGCAGCATCGGCTGGTAATCATGCGCAAGGTGTTGCTTATTCTAGTAATATGCTCGGCATTCCTTGTACAATTGTTATGCCAAAAGGAGCGCCGCTCAGTAAGGTACTTGCAACAAAGCGTTACGGAGCTAATATAGAATTGCAAGGAAATGTGTTTGATGAAGCTTTAGCTTATGCACTAGATTTAAAAGAACGAACTGGAGCGACATTTGTCCATCCATTTGATGACGAGGATGTTATTGCTGGACAAGGAACAGTTGGGTTAGAAATATTGCATCAGCTTGATGATGTTGATGCGGTCATTTGTCCTATTGGCGGTGGTGGTTTAATTGCGGGCGTTGCGATGGCAATTAAAGAACAAAAGCCATCGGTGAAAATATATGGTGTACAGGCGCTAGCGTGTCCTAGTATGAAGCAATCCTTGCAGGAAAAACAAAGGGTGACGGTACAATCAACACCAACGATGGCCGATGGAATTGCGGTGAAAAAACCAGGGGATCTCACTTTTCAGCTTGTGCAGCGTTATGTAGATGATATTTTCTGTGTGGATGAAATGGAGATTGCTCGGGCAATGCTTATGTTATTAGAGCGTAATAAATTACTTGTAGAAGGATCGGGTGCTACTTCATTAGCTGCCATGTTATATGGAAAAGTGCCTGAGCAAGGGAAAAAGATTGTCTCTGTATTAAGTGGTGGTAATGTTGATGTTAATTTTATTTCTCGTATTATTGAACACGGGATGGTTGAAGCAGGCCGATTTGTCCATATTTCAACGACGATTAAAGATAAGCCAGGGCAACTACAACAAGTATTACAGATTGTAACCGATTTTGAAGCGAATGTTCTTCATATTCATTTAGAGAGAATTGGAACGAAAGTATTCCCAGGTTATGCGCAGCTGCACCTTTCTCTTGAGACGAAAGATAATGAGCATATTGAGCAAGTGCTAATGGGAATGCGGAAGAAAGGATATAGTATCGAAATCATTGAATAGGGTGAAACTTCCATCAGTGGGGGTCTTACTGCCCGTTAACGCGGGATAAATATTTAAACAAACGTTTGATTAAAAAGAGCTAGCCCTTGTAAAGGCTAGCTCTTTCTTAATTAAAACATCAGTGAAACGAGAAACATTCCAATTCCGATTGATGTAATTGTTGCAACAAGACCCGGGATCATAAAGCTATGATTTAACACATATTTACCGATACGCGTTGTACCTGTACGGTCAAAATTAATTGCTGCAACGATTGTTCCGTAGTTTGGAATAAAGAAATATCCGTTTACAGCTGGGAACATCGCAATTAATAGTGCTGGTGAAATGCCAAGTGTTAATCCAAGCGGTATTAACGCACGTACCGTTGCAGCTTGGCTATATAGCAAGATTGATAGCACGAATAGTGCAATTGCGAATAACCACGGTGCACTCGTTACGAGACCTTGAATAGAACCTTGAATCATTTGTAAGTTACCGTTAAAGAACGTATCTCCCATCCATGCGATGCCGAAAATCGCAACAACTGCTGTTGCTCCTGCTTTAAAGACGTTACCAGACACGATGCTTTCTACATTTGGTTTACAAAAAATAATAATAAGTGCAGCGATTGTTAGCATCACCATTTCAATGGTGTTTGGCATAGAAAGACGTACAAGTTTTCCGTCTATCATCCAACTAGGGCGTAACGCTTCAAAAGATCCAAGAAGAACAACTAGAACTGTTGCAAATAAAAAGAGGATAACAGACAGTTTTGCACCTTTCGGGACAATAAATTCTTTCTTTTCTTCTAGTTTTGGAATCATGCCTTCTTGTAATCGTTTTAAGTATTCTTCATCTTCGTTTAGCTCTTTTCCCATTTTGCTTGCGACGAAAGCAGCTAACATACAAGCGATAAAGGTAGATGGAATACTAATTTTTAAAATATCTAATAGTGTAATCTGATAGTCAGCAAGCATAGCGAGAAGTGCAACGGTTGCTGCTGAAATTGGACTTGCTGTAATCGCTTGCTGCGATGCAATAACAGCAATTGACAGTGGACGCTCTGGTCGAATTCCTGATTCACGCGATACTTCAGCAATGACAGGAAGAACTGAATAGGCAACGTGGCCTGTCCCTGCACAAAACGTAAATAAATAAGTGACGATTGGGGCAAAGAACGTAATACGTTTCGGGTTTTTGCGGAGCGCTTTTTCTGCAATATGAACAAGATAGTCCATCCCCCCAGCAGCCTGTAGTGCCCCAGCGGCTGTAATAACTGCTAAAATCATAAGCATAACATCGATTGGCGGGGAGGTTGGTTGTAAGTGGAAGAAGAAGACAAAGATTGTCATACCAACACCTCCCATTACTCCAAGGCCAATACCTCCAAGGCGCGCACCGATGAAAATGCAGAGTAATAAGATGATAAACTGTAGCCAGAACATAGTATAGTACCTCCGAGATAATAATCAATCGTTATTATCAAATAACTTAATTTGTTTAATGATTCAAAAATTAAATAATGAATAATAAAATAAATCTCTGAAAATAGCCATTTTTATTATATAGCATATCAAAAACATGATTCACTCCTTTTTGTTACAATTATTTTACAAAAGAATCATTGGGACATTTATATTTGTATGTAAAAATATAAATATAATTTGATTTAGATGTTGTAATCTGTGGACAGAGAATTGTGTAATTCTCATAAAACTCCCATATCGTTCAACTCGTTCATCGAGAAAGGCAAACTTATGGAAACATAGGGTCGCAAAACTATAGGGGCTAAGGTTGAAATGGACTAAGCTAGCCAGTTACCGGACTGATAGGATTGGTTTAGACCAATGCTTTTTTCATACATTAGTCTCTTTTTTTGCTATTTTTCTGTAAGGGGTCCTGCCGCATACCTATCAAGCTAAGATTTTGAAGAATCCCCAAAACGAAAATTTTCTCTCTTCCTAGTTGCCTATGGGAATCCAGTTTATTTATTGTTTTGGGAAACAATGAATTTCTTGACTTGATGGCAATGGGGCGGTACCCCTATATACAAAAACAGAGGGCAGATATGCATCCCCCTCTTGTGTCCAACCAATATTATTCTTGCTCGTCCATAATTTTCTCAAACGCAGCAGATACTTTTTCAAATTCCTCGTCACTCTCAATGTATGAGAATTCACTATCTTCTTCTACTTTTAAAAAGAAGATATCAATGTCTTCCTCTGTTTCCGTTTGAATGTCTTCTACAAAGCCAACAGCAATGTATTCTGCTCCTTCGACATTCATCGTTCCGAGCACTTCAACTTCCTGCTCCTCATTACTCTCATCGCTAAGGGTAAAAATTTCGCCTACTTCAATTTCCGACATATTCATTCTCCTCCTGTTATATTCTAAAAAATAGAACGTTCAAATCGTATACTTACTAGTATATCTTTCCATAAAATATCAAATTAATGCTCAAAGAACAACAATTTCTTGCTGCTTCAGCGTAAAAATCCAACTAAAAGGATATCATCTGTGAATATGAATGAATACATTTTGAGCTCTCGTCACATGCCCATCAACTTTAGAAATGGATTGCATGTGGATATTTGGTTATTGACTACCCTTGTGGACTTCTCTCACTGTTCCATTAAAAAAATGTATTAGACTAAGCTTTATTGATGTAATTACATTCTTCCTTCTATCCCTACCTTATCTCAAAAAAATAAAGATTTCGATTCATCATTATATGTTTTGAATAGACAGTGGAAGAAAGTATGAAAGAGCAGGAAATGTCTGTTCAAGAAGTAGCGAAATTAGCAGGTTGTTTAAATACGCTTGCCTATGAGCTGCGAGAGCTTATTGGAGAATTTAAAGGCTGAAATATCATGAAAAAAGCAGGAGCGTTAACCGCTTCTGCTTTTTTTTCATGTATTTTGTATAAAGAGCAGTAAGATTTCCGATGATGGAAGGTTCAATTCATAAAGAACTTCATTATGAATTTTCTTTTACATGTGTAAAAATATTAATAGAAAATATAATAATAGCGAGAACAACAAGAATACTACCGCCGGCAACAAACGGAATAGCTGCGTGATTTCCATAAATCTCAAGAGCTAGTGCAATCATCATAATTGGCAGCCCAATATTAAGCAGCCAAAAGTGAATTTTTCCTAGTTTAGAATGACCAGCTTCTTGAAAGATATGATATAAAATGCCAGCTGCCATCATTGAAGCCCAGCCAAGAAGCAGCAAGTGAACGTGTACACTTCTTAATGCAAAATTAAGAGACATTGACATATACATCCCCATACAGACGCCGATGACAAAATAAATAGAAGAAATCTTTATAAAGCGAATGCCCATACAATTTCCACCTTTCCATATTAATTTGTGAGTACAATAGAATATATGAAGATGAACTTGAGGACAGTATCATTAGATGGAAAAATTTATTTTTGTTTGTTCACAAAAATAATCCGTGCTACAATGAAAACGAATTGGAACAGGGGAGCCCGTGCGGCTGAGAGGATGTAACAATGCATCGACCCTTAACCTGATCTGGATAATGCCAGCGTAGGGAGTTGTATCAAGAATCGTAGCATATGTTATTCTATGGTAACTTGAATATAAGGCTTTCCTGGCTTCATGACAGGAAAGCCTTTTCTTTTTTCGTGAAACTTATTTAATATAAGGAGGAATTTAGTATGTCACAGCAAGTTACGATTTCATTTTCAGTTGTACCACAAGCAAAGATGAAAGATGTATATTCAGTTGTAGATAAAGCGATTGAGGTTGTTCAGCAATCTGGTGTACGCTATGAAGTTGGTGCGATGGAAACAACGATGGAAGGGGAATTAGACGAACTTCTTGATATTATCAAACGTGCGCAGCAAGCTTGTATAGATGATGGAGCTGAAGAAGTCATTACTTCTATTAAAATTCATTATCGTCCAAGCACAGGTGTAACGATTGATGAAAAAGTGTGGAAGTATCGTGAAGAGCATGAAAAAACAGAAACGATCTAACGTAACGATTACAATGGTTTGGCTTCTTTTTCTCATTGCAATATGGGAAGGGGCTGTGTCAGTATTTCATATTGAACCGTGGATTTTACCGAAGCCTTCCGCGATTGTAAGTGAACTTATAGAAATGAAAGATTTATTACTCCCAAATACGGTGCAGACGCTGGAAGAAGTTTTAATCGGATTATTTTTTGCGATTGTAATTGGAACGAGCATTGCAATTATTATGGACGTCATTCCGTTGTTCCGTGTCTTAATTCATCCACTATTGGTGATTTCACAAACGATTCCGATTGTCGTGCTAGCACCTTTATTTATTATTTGGTTTGGCTATGGAATGCTGCCAAAAGTAATGGTTGTTATTCTTGTATGCTTCTTTCCAATTGCGCTTAGCATTTTAGAAGGTTTTCAAACGGTAGATAAACCGATGCTGAAATTACTTCAAACGATGCGAGCAAGCAAGTGGCAAGTATATCAAAAAGTGAAATTTCCAGCAGTATTGCCATACTTTTTTTCAGGATTAAAAATTGCAGTTACATATAGCGTAATGGGCGCTATTATTGGAGAATGGCTTGGTGCAAGTGAAGGGCTAGGTGTTATGCTGACAAGGGCAACAAAATCTTTTTTAACAGCACGTGTATTTGCGATAGCCGTTGTTATTGTTGGTATGACGTTATTGTTGTATTTTATTGTCGAATTGATGGCAAGACTAACAGCACCATGGATTTACAGGAAGGATGAGGGAAAATGAAAAAAGGGTTAAAAATATTATTAGCAGCTTCTTTACTATTTTCATTTGCAGGTTGCTCAGCAGACAAGAAAGCAGAGAGTAAAGAGAAGAAAGTAACAGTGGTATTGGACTGGTTTCCAAATACAAACCATACTGGTTTATATGTAGCAAAGACGAAAGATTACTATAAAAAACAAGGATTGGATGTAGAAATTATTCAGCCGGGTGATAATACTTCTGTTGAACAAATGGTTGCATCAGGAAAAGCTGATTTTGGTGTAAGCTATCAAGAAAACGTAACAACAGCACGTGTAGAAGACATTCCAGTTGTATCAATTGGTGCAATTATTCAACATAATACATCTGCGTTTGCGTCTCTAAAAAAAGATAACATAACATCACCAAAGGATTTTGAAGGAAAAAGATATGGCGGCTGGGGTGCACCGGCAGAAGAAGCGACATTAAAAACAATTATGGATAAGCATCAAGCAGACTATAGTAAAGTACAGAATGTTGTACTTGGACAAACCGATTTCTTTAAATCTATTGGCCGCGATGCTGATTTTGAGTGGATCTATTATGGCTGGGATGGAATTGAAGCAAAGAGACAAGGTATTGAATTGAATACAATTATGTTAAAAGATTTAGATCCGGCATTAGATTATTATAGTCCTGTTATTATTACAAGTGAAAAACATGCAAAACAAGATAAAGACTTTGTAAAGAAATTTATGAAAGCAACAACAGATGGTTATAACTTTGCAATTAAGGAACCGAAAGAAGCAGCGGATATTTTAATTAAAAATGTACCTGACATCAATAAAGAGTTAGTACAAGAAAGTCAAAAATGGTTAAGTACGAAATATCAAGATGATGCGAAAGCGTGGGGAGTACAGAAGGAAGAGGTATGGAGCAATTATATGAATTTCTTATATGACAATAAAGTCATTAAAAAGAAAATTGATGTGAAAGCGGCCTTTACAAACGAATTCCTTCCAAGCGAAAAATGAGCGGATTACTAGTAAAAGACGTTACGAAAACATTTGATGGGAAAACAGTGCTAGAGCATATGAACGTCTCAATTCAGGATGGAGAGTTTGTTTCCTTTGTCGGACCAAGTGGTTGCGGAAAAAGTACATTATTAAACATTATTGCTGGAATTGAAGGAGCAAATGAGGGAGATGTACTTTACGAAAATCAATCCGTTATGAATCGGGAGATTGTTAGCTATATGCCGCAGCAAGATCTTCTGCTTCCGTGGCGTTCTGCTCTTCATAATATTGTATTACCTTTAGAAATTGAAGGACAGCCAAAAAGAAAACGTTTAGAAGCTGGTATGGATGCGCTAAGGCAATTTGGACTTGATGAATATGCAAATCATTACCCAGATGCTTTATCTGGTGGAATGCGGCAACGTGTTAGTTTTTTACGTACGTATTTATGTGATAAACCAATTATGCTGCTTGATGAGCCCTTTGGGAAATTAGATGCATTTACAAAAATGGAAGTTCATAGCTGGCTGCTAGAATCGTGGCAAAAAGGAAAGCAAACTATTATTATGGTCACACATGATTTAGATGAAGCTATTTTGTTATCAGATCGTGTCTTCATTATGTCACAGCAACCATCAACAATTGTTGGAGAAGTCAAGGTGAACTTGCCGCGACCTAGAACAATGGACATGTTAACCTCTGAAGAACTAAAAGAAGATAAAACAGAGATATTAAAAATATTGGCTCCTTATATGAGGAAATAGACGAAAAAAACTCTTAACAAATCTAATTTGTTAAGAGTTTTTTCTTTTGAGTGCAGGAACAAAAAGAAAAAGGAAGAATATGATATAAGAGCTTTGTTTATACTATTATTATGAGAAAATAATGATTTCAAAAGGAGTGAAAGGATAAGATGACTTTATCAACTGTTCTTCAAATGGTTTTGGCTTGATAAGGGAGAAGTATGCCCAATTTTTGATTAAAAGCCGACCGGAAGACAGTAGATAAAGAACCTTATTCCTTTCTTACAATAATAAATTGTAATGGGTAAGGTGTGTTCGCCTTACCCATTTTTATGTTCAGCTAATTGAATATTGTTTTTATCATGCTGTTCTCTCGTTTGGCTTTGTATTTGAAGCGAAAAGGAGAGAGTAAAATGAGTATGTTATCAGTTGAAAATGTTACCCATATGTACGGGGATAAAATAATCTTTCAAAATATTTGTGTTCGCTTACTTCGAGGTGAGCGTGTTGGCCTTGTAGGGAGCAACGGAGCAGGGAAATCCACATTACTGCGTATATTAGCAGGAGAGTTACTTCCTGATGCAGGAAAGGTTGAATGGTTTCCTCATGTAAATATTGGTTTTTTACAGCAACATATTGATCTGCAAGCTGGAACAACAATTATGAAATATTTACAAACTGCCTTTGGCCACTTGTATGATATCGAGGATAATATGCGGCAAGTAGCGGAGAAAATGGCAACAGCAGGAGATAACCTTGAACAATTGTTAGTACAATACGGAGAGTTACAAAGTATACTAGAGCATTCTGATTTTTATCATATTGATGCAAAAATAGAGGAAGTTGCTGCGGGATTAGGGATTTTAGCACTTGGTATGGAGCGTGAGGTGGAAAAACTAAGCGGCGGCCAACGAACAAAACTATTATTAGGAAAATTATTATTAGAAGAACCGCATGTTTTATTACTTGATGAACCAACAAACTATCTCGATAACGTTCATATTGAATGGCTTATGGGGTATTTGAAAAATTACGAACATGCTTACATTGTGGTTTCGCATGATGAAAGGTTTTTAAATGAAATTACCAATGTAATTTATCATTTAGAACATAAAGGAATGAAACGTTATATAGGTAATTATCAAACATTTATAAAAAACTATGAACAAAATAAACAGCAATTACAAGTGGTATATGATAGGCAGCAAAGAGAAATTGGAAAGTTAAAGGACTTTATTCAAAAGAATAAAATTCGTAAAGCAAAACAGGCAAAAAGCCGCGAAAAAGTATTAGAAAAAATAAACAAAATCGGAAAACCAACTTCTGCACTGCAGCCACGTTTTATGTTTCATGTTTACTGTGATCCTGTGAGCCGGATTTTAGAGGCAAAGGATATGCAAATTGGCTACACAGCGCCCTTATTCCCGCCAATTGATTTACAGGTAAAGCGCGGTGAAAAAATTGCCATCGTCGGCTATAACGGTATTGGGAAAACAACAATGTTAAAAACACTATTGGGACATTTGCAGCCTTTAAGTGGTATTGTGAAAATAGGAGAGCGAGTAAATCCAGCTTATTTTGCACAAGAAGAATTTGCTTCAGAACAAACACCAATTGAGGAAATATGGTCATTGCGACCTGATATGACTCAAAAAGAAATTCGGCAGGCCCTAGCAAGGTGCGGTTTAACAGAAGAACATATTGGGCAGCGGCTTTGCTCATTAAGTGGTGGAGAACAAACGAAAGTACGTTTATGTGAATTGATGTTAACAGAAAGTAATATACTCGTTTTAGATGAACCAACTAACCATTTAGATGTTCGAGCAAAAGAAGCACTTAAGGAAGCCCTTATGCAATATGAAGGAACGGTTTTACTTGTTTCTCATGAACCTGCTTTTTATGAAGAGTGGGTGACGCAAGTTTGGCATGTGCAGGGGTGGCGCAAAGAGATAAAATAAGGGATATCAAAGGAGCGTATAGCTCCTTTATCCCGCTATTTTTGGGCAGTAAGACCCCCACCTCAAGATGCAGAGAAAAGTGAAGAAGATAGGTGGGGGATAACTGCTGGCATGTGCCCGATTGGGCGGGCTTTCCATCAGTAGGGGATGAAGAAAACCCCCACTGATGAAAGTTTTACTCTATTGCTTGATAATGAAAAAAATTCAGAAAATTTCGTTGACAAAATGTCTTACAAGATTTAGTATAAGGTACATAGTTTTTGACAATTTTATACTGATACTCTTATCCAGAGAGGCGGAGGGACTGGCCCGATGAAGCCCGGCAACCAAACTTACGAAACGGTAAGTTCAGGTGCTAATTCCAGCAAAACGATTATCGTTTTGGAAGATAAGAGAGGAAGCTACTTATATATATAGGACACCTCTCTTAACTTTAGAGAGGTGTTTTTATTTTGTCAAAAAGATAGAAACTAAGGAGGAACTGAGATGAAGAAATTATTATTAAGTATTGTAAGCGGAGCTGTATTGTTACTAGGGGCATGCAGCCTAGATTCAACAAAAGATGCTAAGGCATTAGATGAGAAGAAAATTACTGTTGGCGTAACCGGCGGGCCGCATGAACAAATTTTGGAGAAAGTAAAAGAAGTAGCTGCAAAAGATCATTTACAAGTGGAGATTAAAGTGTTCAATGATTATGTAATGCCCAATGTATCGTTAGATGAAAAAGACATTGATCTGAATAGCTTTCAAACGAAATCATATTTAGATGTATTTAAAGAAGAACGCAAAATGAAGTTAACAGAAGTATTTTCAACAGTAACGTTTCCAATGGGGATTTATTCAAAGAAAGTGAAAGATGTGAAGGATTTAAAAGAAGGGGATGCAATTGCGGTACCGAATGATCCAACAAATGAATTACGCGCGTTGAAATTATTTGAGAAAGCGGGCGTATTAAAAGTTGATCCAAAAGCAAAAGAGAAGGCAACCGCGAAAGATGTAGTAGAGAATCCTAAAAACTTAAAAATTGTTGAACTAGAAGCATCCCAGCTGCCAACACAGTTAAGTGAAGTACAAGCAGCTGCCATTAATACAAACTTTGCAATGGGTGCAAAACTACATCCAGCAAAAGATTCTATTTTCCGTGAAGGAAAAGATTCGCCATATGTAAACTGGGTCGTTGTTCGCTCAGATAATAAAGATGATGCAGTCGTAAAGCAGTTTAAGAAAGCTTACCAATCACCAGAAGTGAAAGAATTTATTGAGAAAAAATTTGATGGAGCTGTATTGCCATCGTGGTAGGGGATGAAGTGTATGATCGAATTACAGAATGTATCTAAAATATTTGAAACAGAAAAAGGGAAAGTAGAAGCACTTAAAGATACATCGCTTACTGTGAAAAAAGGAGAAATATTTGGAGTTATTGGGTATAGCGGTGCCGGGAAAAGTACGTTAATCCGCTGCGTCAATTTATTAGAAAGGCCGACGACTGGTCATGTTCTTATAAATGGAAAAGATTTAACATCTTTACCTTCAAATGAGCTTGCACAGGCAAGGCAAAAAATTGGCATGATTTTTCAAGGATTTAATTTATTAAAAACAGCAACTGTATATGAAAATATAGCACTTTCACTTCGACTTACAGGAATTACAAAAGCTGAGATTCAACATAGGACAGAAAAATATTTGCGCATTGTTGGATTGTTTGAAAAAAAAGATGCGTATCCGAATGAGCTTTCAGGGGGACAAAAACAACGGGTTGCGATTGCCCGCGCTTTATCTCATGAACCAGAAGTATTACTAAGTGATGAAGCAACAAGTGCATTAGATCCGGAAACAACAGAATCTATTTTAGATTTGCTTTTAGAAATTAATGAGAAGATTGGGATTACGATTTTACTGATTACGCATGAAATGAATGTTATTCAGCGCATTTGTGATCGCGTAGCGGTAATGGAAAACGGTAGTATTGTAGAAAGCGGTAAGGTAAGAGATATATTTACGAATCCGCAGCATGACACAACTAAAAAGTTTGTAAACAGTTCATTTGCTTCAAAAATTCCTAACGTATTACAGGTTGAATTACAAAAGAATGGTGAAATCGTTACGTTATCGTTTATTGGAAATTCATCTGGTGAACCAGCACTTGCTGTTGCGACAAAGCGCTTTAATGTGTATCCCAATATTCTATCGGGGAACATCACCCAGCTGAAGCATGAGGCGTATGGAAAATTAGTTGTTCATATGAAAGGAGAAACAACAGAAGTACATAGGGCATTATCATTTTTACAAGAACAGGGAATTATTGTAGAAGGGGGCGGAAAAGAACATGACCAGCAAGTCCTTTTTGGGTGAGTGGAGTGAAGTAATATGGGAAGCAACGATTCAAACATTTCAAATGACAAGCATTGCTCTTTTTATTTCAATTATCATTGCGCTTCCGCTTGGTGTAGCACTTGTGTTAACACGTCCCGGCGGGCAACTAGAGAATAAAATCATATATCCGATTCTCAATACAGTGATTAATATCATTCGGTCTATTCCGTTTATTATTCTACTATTTTTTATTTTACCTTTTACAAAATTCATTGTTGGGACAACAATTGGAGTAAAAGGAGTAATTGTACCACTTGTCGTATTTACAGCACCTTATATTGCACGTCTTATGGAAACAGCATTACTTGAAGTTGATCGAGGAGTATTAGAAGCCTATAAAGCGATGGGAATCTCGACTCGAAAAATAATTTGGTATGTGATGGTTAGGGAAGCAAGGCCATCTTTAGTTCTAGGTTTAACGATTGCGACGATCGGGTTAATTGGTGCAACTGCAATGGCGGGACTTGTTGGAGCAGGTGGGCTTGGTGATTTAGCATATCGCTTTGGGCATTTGCGTTATGAACCAGAAGTGATGTATGCGACCGTTCTAATTTTAATTATCCTCGTACAAGGATTGCAGTCTCTTGGAAATGGGATTGCTAGAAAATTAAAAAAAGATTAATAGAAAATGTAAAAACGGTGCCTCTTTTGTGCAAGAGCGCCGTTTTCTTTGTTCCAGTTAAGATAATTAGAGTTTCAAATATTAGAAAAACGACAGTTTTATATTTATCTCGCTACTTTTGGGCAGTAAGATCCCAACCTCAAGATGCAGAGAAAGTGAAGAAAATAGGTGGGGATGAAGAAATCCTACTTGATGGAAGTTTCACTTTATAAATCTATTTTGCGTGTATGAATCATATAAAAATAGCTTGTTTTATTGACGGAATTACATATATTTCCGTATGATGATAATGAAGCCACGGCACATGAAGTTTTTAACATATCTATATAAATGCTGATACATGACAAAGGAAAGCCTCTTGAATGAAAGGATTTGTCAATGATACCAGAAGCTTCGCATAAGTTATAAAATTTTAAAAAATGCTGGCATGATTCCTGAAGAAATGCAGCTACAAAAAGATATGTTAAAAATCGAAGATCTGATTGCTTGCTGTCACGATGAAGCAGAAAGAAGGCAATTATAAGAAGAATTAACTGCAAAATCGCTTCGTCTTCAGCAAATGCTAGAAAGGCGTAAATTAAAAGAAACATCAGTATTTGGCACATATCGTAAAAAGATATTTCAAAAATTCATGTAAGAAAGAGGGATTTGCATGAAACAATTCTCAAATATAGAAGAACTAACAGCATATATTGAACAACAGCCATTATTACTACTATTTATTAAAACTGAAGATTGCGGTGTATGCGACGTTATGCTCGAAAAAATAACACAATTACTCGAACATCATTCGAATGTGGAAAGAATTGTTGTTTCATTAGAGGATATGAGGGAAATTTCAGGGCAATATTTAGTGTTTACTGCACCAACTGTTTTACTATTTCACGGTGGAAAAGAAATAGTACGAGAATCTCGTTTCATTTCTTTGGAGAATATAAATCGTATTCTACAAATGATTGAATAGTGAAAGGGGGATTTAAAATGGAAATATTAGTAGGCGCTGTGCTTTTTATTATACTATTTTGGATTATTGTAAAAGTAATTGTATCTAGTGAAAGAAAGCGGGCACAAAAACAATATAAGTCTGATGCAACGGGTAGTACAACGTATACTGCTACACCATTTTTTTTCGCAGGACCTAGTGAGAGTTCAGGAGATTGTGATAGTTCTTTTGGTGGAGATGGTGGAGATGGTGGAGATGGTGGAGATGGCGGAGATGGTGGAAGTTGTGGTGGCGATTGAAGTTAATATGGAAATGCGTCTGAAAAGGCGCATTTCTTACTGTTTTGAAATTTAAACAAACGTTTGATTAGTTGGGGCAAAGCCTTGTGAAATGTATTAAACAAACGTTTGATTAATAAGGGAACTCATATCTATTAATAAAGATAAAAAGATATAAAGAGGGAATATAGAATGGAAAAAAAGCCGAAAGTAAAAAATAAAGGGAAGATGATTGCATTTGCTTTAGTAGGGGTAGGCGTTATTTTATTTAAGGTCGCGTTAAAAATAGGGAAACTGTATGCGATTCATAATTGGATTGACAAGATGTTTTCTTAAATAGGGGTCACCTTACATACCCATCAACTTAAGAAATTGGTTGTTCCCCAAAACGCAAAAAATGCACTGAATTCTCATAAATAACTGTTGTAGTGATATAAAATTTTCGTTTTGGGGATACTTCAAAATATTAGCTTGATGGACATGGGGCGGCACCCCAATATGCTTGGATTAAAATCATTGCAAACAGCTAAAAAAGTGATTGCTGGAATAGAAGTTATGCATATAATCAAAAAAGGACAAACTCCCCAAGGTAAGAAGTTTGTCCAAAACAGATATATCTTATCTATAATTTCTTTGGTTTAACAGCATAAAATTCATTTCCGCTAGGAATCTTTCGTTCTTTTTTCATTTCCCACTATTTTTGCAACAGAACCAACAATAGTGAATTAGAATAATGATCTAATACTTGCTAGGACAGTAAGTATACCTATAATAATGACAAATACGTTGCTCGCTTTCCCTCTGTATTTAGCTAGTACTGGTACTTTGCGGATCGCATACATTGGTAATAGACATAAGATAGCAGCAACTAACGGACCACTAAGGGCATCAATGATTCCAAGAATACTTGGATTTGCATAAGCAACATACCAGCATGTTAATACAACAAAAGTAAGGATCATTGTCTTAACTGTTTTTTCTCCCATATTTTTTCCGCGTTTTTTACCGACCTTGATAATCATGTCACGCATTACCTCATATGCTCCTATATAATGGCCAAGGAAGGACTTTGTTATAGCCATAAAAGCAATGATAGGAGCTGCAATAGTGATGACAGGCGAATTAAGCTCATTAGCAAGATATGATAGAATTGATAAGTTCTCTTCTTTTGCTTTTATAAGATCAGCTGGAGTCAAACTCAATGTACTGCTCCAAACAAAGAACATAACAACAGCGAATGTCATGATATAACAAGCTTTTTGTATTTGAGCACATTTGGCATCAGTAGCTTCTATTCCATAGGTTGCTCTCTGTTTCATAACAAATGATGAAATCATAGGCGAATGATTGAACGAGAATACTATGATTGGTAGTATCATCAATATCGTTCCAAAATATCCTGTGCCTGTTGAAGCAGTAGAAACACTTGAAAAACTAAGCATTGACGTATTCCACTGTGGAATCAAAGATATTGCGATAAAAAGTAGAGAAGCTATGAAAGGATATACTAGCATGCTCATTATCTTTACAGTGATATCTTGACCAAAATTTAATATAGCTATAAGACCGAGTACTAATACAAGCGATAAAATGGCCCTTGGAGGCTCCTGCATGTGCAATTGATTCACGATAAAGCTACTTGCAGTATTTGTAAGTGCAACCGAATACATCAGCACAATAGTATAAATTGAGACGAAATATACTATATTAAAAATTATACTTGCCTTATTTCCGAAATACTCTCTTATTGTACCTGTAATCCCCTCTTCAGCAGAATTAGAAGCGTATATCATTTTAGCAAGCGCTCTATGTGAGTAGTACATAACAGGAAATGCAAGTATGGTAATTAACAGTAATGATAATAAACCACCTGAACCTGCATTAATAGGTAAAAAGAGTACTCCTGCTCCAATTGCTGTTCCAAAAAGGCTCAATGCCCAGGTAGTATCCTGTTTATGCCACTTTTTAGGATCTGGATATTTCTCATTTTTTACTGCAGTATTTTCAGCTTGAAATTCTATTTTTTTTGCAGTATTCCCATTCATATAATAATTCCTCCTTGTATCCTATTCTTACGTCTCTTTTTAAGGCTTAGGAATATTGGCCCAATCACATCAAAACAACTTTTGTATTTAACAACTAAGCCCCCATAATGTATTGTTTTTAACTGCAGTTGAATCTAAGTTATTAGAATGTCCAATTCAAAATATGTTCCGGCTTTTATTTTCTACAATTACATTTGTTCCAAAAATCAGAACATAAGATTCGGATGGTAACGCTTCCACTTTTATGTTAAATAAATTTCCCTTTCTGATTACAAAAGGAAGCGTATCAGTATGTCCAATTTTAGAAGTTTAGAATTTTTGCACCAGAACTTGGTTTGATATTTTCTCTGGAGGTAATAGATTATCTCCTGACGCCCTCATTATAGCTTGCATATTTATGAGTTTTAATATTTTTTTATTTTTAGAAAGATTGAATAAACAGAATCTTGAATAGATAATAAATTACACTTGGCATGTAGCAGTTGTGCCCATCGTTTGAATCTGTATTAGTTAGTAGAAAGAAAATAATAATACAGTTTTCCTTTGATTAACACATCGATTATATTGGAAGACCATTACAAAGATAATTATACTTTCCTTTGTTGAAACATCTTATTTTAGACGGGAAAACTGTTATAATAAATGATTCATGCAGATGTAAAGGAATAAATGAAAGAAATATAAAATCTCCTTAGGATATTTATTATTAATCTTGAATTTATATTCATTTTTCAGAAAAAAGGAACTTCTTTTTGTATAAATCTTGGACATACTGATATTATTACTTTACAAAAGGTGTGTGATTAGTATGGAAAAAGAACAGTTATTTAGGTTCTGGTGTAAAAAAGAGAATAAAATGCATATATCCCTAACAGAATTGTATCTTATGCTATAAGGCCCAGTACCAGCTGTGGTTGCTGCAAAAGTAAAGCAGAAACATTTGCTTGTTTTTGGAATTATCATTTTAGCCGTTTCATTTGTTTTAGAAGGATTTTCTACTTCATTTTGGATTACGGTATGTATGCGTTTTGTAACAGGAATTTGTTTAGCGTGTGTAAATATCGTAATAGGAACTTTCATGATTCAGCTTGTAGCTGACAATATGATTGGCCGGGTAAACGGAACTATATTGCCGTTATTTATGAGCACGATGTTAATAGGTGTTTCTTTAGGGGGGATATTGAAGGAAGCGACTTCCCTTATTACAGTGTTTAGTGTAGCAGCTGTACTTGTCGTAATTGCTGTCTTGCCGATACTCAAAATGAAGATGACACAAAAACAAGAAATGCAGAAAGTAAATCAATTATAAAAAAACTCTCCCACTAGCATAAGTTGGGAGAGTTTCTTTATTACCCCGCTTTAATGGGCAGTAAGCCCCCCTCACCTCAAGATGAAGAGAAAAACGAGGAAGCTAGGTGGGGGGGAACTGCCCATAAAAGCCCGATTGGTTCAACTAACCATCAGTGGGGGATGAAAAAATCCCCACTGATGGAAGTTTCACTTTATAATGTTTCTGATTTTGGAGAAGGTGGTGTTACAGAAGCAGAAGAGCCCTCTGGTACGCGTGTTAACAGAAATCCACCGATAATAAATAATATGATAATACTTAAAACACCAGCGTTTGTTTTGCCTGTTAATTGCGTTGTGACACCGACGAGAACAGGACCCATAATGGCAGCGAATTTACCAAATATGTTATAAAATCCAAAGAATTCGTTTGCTGATTCTTTCGGAATGAGCTTTGCAAAATAGGAGCGGCTTAACGCTTGAATACCGCCTTGTGAAGTAGCAACGAGCATCGCTAAAATCCAGAAATCCAGCGTTGTTTTTAGGAAATAGGCGTACGTACAAATAATAATATAAATAATAATACCGACATATAGCATTTTCTTTCCGGTAAATGTTTCAGATAACTTGCCATATAACAATGCAAATGGGCAGGCGACGATTTGCGTAACGAATAAAATAATTAATAAATTTGTTGCACTAATCCCAAGGTCTGTTCCATATGCTGTTGACATTGTAATGATTGTGTCGACTCCATCAATATAGAAGAAATAGGCAAGGAGGAAGAAAAAAACAGTTCGGTATTGACGGATATTTTTAAATGTATAAGCAAGGCGTTTAAAGCTTGTCACAACAGGATTTGGATCACGTTCGATAAAATAACGTTGTTCAACATTTTTTAACATAGGGATGGTAAAGAGTCCCCACCAAAGTGCTGTAATTGCGAATGAAATTTGGCTTGCCACGCCGACTGATAATGGGATGATACTTTTTTGTGAAAGAATAATAAGGGCCATGCAGCCGATAAATGGAATTGTGCTCCCGATATAGCCAAGAGCAAAGCCGCGTGTTGAAATACGGTTCATTCGGTCCTCTGTCGTCACATCTATTAAAAACGCATCGTAAAAAATATTTGCTCCTGCAAATCCAATTAAAGCGAGCATATAACAGCCAAGTAAGAGAATCCACTGCGAAGTTGGTACTACTGCCAACATACTTGTAAAAATAATGCCTAATAGGAAAAAGAATGTGAAGAAACGTTTCTTAAATCCTTTATAATCAGCAATTGTACCAAGAATTGGAGCAAGTATAGACACCATAAGTGTCGCAAAGGAATTTGCATATCCCCAATATGCAGTTGATGTTGTACCTGCAAGTCCAGCTTCTTTAGCGGCTGCTTTAAAGTAGATTGGAAATACAGCAGTTGTAATAACAAGTGAATACACTGAGTTTGCCCAGTCATATAATATCCAGCTTTTTTCCTGCCTGGACATTTTTTTCATATATGTTCCTCCCTCAACTAATCTAATGTTATTGTACAAAAAGGCGTTTATAAAAAAGAGAAACTAACTGAATGTTTACATATTTTTTACACAACTTTACAATTGCAATAACTCTTCTATTACAGTGCCATCTGTTTCACCAAGATGTAATCCAAGCAATCTTGCAATCGTAGGACCTTCATCAATAAGTCGCATACGTGGAATAATTGCTCCTTGACGAATACCCTTACCAGCTGCCATGAAAATTGTTTCGTAATTTGGTTTTGATGGAGAATAGCCATGAGTACCAAACGTATATTTTTTACTAGAGGTCACATCTTCTCTTGTAATCTCTCTTATCAGGTCTCCAGTATGATTTTCTAAAAAGTAATACCCTTCTCGAGCCTCAAGCATAAAGAGGCAATTTCCATCAGCTCCGCGATCTTTTGCTTCTTCATCTGTTAATAGAAACTCAATTCCGTTTTGGTCATCTTGCATGATTTCTTGCAGTAAACGGTGCAAACTTCCAATTGTGTCTGTATCATTTTTATCTTTTACGTATACATATGCTGAACCATCACAGCTTTGGCAATAAGCTTTCCAATTTGTTACTTCTCCTTTTTTGTTCACAGTAAGGAATCCTTTTTCACGCAATAAGACATTTAATTGAATAGCCTTATGCTCATCTAATGCGCTATGATCCCCAAGTGCAATGATAGTTGTTTCTTCATAAATGCCGCTTTCTTTTAACGCCTCAACAATTGCACCTAGACGTTTGTCGTGGCGATGAATAGCTGCTACTGTTTCTTCAGAAGAAAATCCATGGTAATGGCGCTGTGTATCTAAATCGGTAAAGTGAACAAACATAAGGTTTGGCTTTTTCGTTTGAATTGTGTGTACCGCAGAAGCGAGAACAAAATTATCTAGCTCTGGTTGTGACAAACCGTTCCGAATATGACCAAAGCGCTGATTTAATTCTAGTTGATACAATGGACTTCCACTGAATAGGGAGACGAGTACTTGATTTTGCCATGGCCGATTTGGGAAAATTTCTGGCATGTTGTAATCAATTTTTGCTCTTCCTGTGACAGGCCATAGAAGTGCTGCTGTTTTTAAGTTTGCCTTTCGCGCTTCATCATAAAGGGTTGTTCCTTTAATAGAACGGCGGTACCAGTGCCAGTCGGGTGATTCTTTTCCAGGTTGCAGTAGTGTATTGTTTACAACACCATGTTTTGCAGGATAATTTCCTGTCACAATCGTTGCATGACTTGGATATGTAACAGATGGATAAATACTCTCGACTTTTTCAGCGTACGCACCATGTTTTAGTAAAGAACGAAAGTGAGGAAGTGTTTGTAATATAGGAAAATCTAAAGCCGATAAACAATCAAAAGATAAAACAATAACATGTTTTGTTGCAGGTTTGTTCATAGAAAATACCTCCACAAGTTTCTATATCCTATTTATATATATTACTATTAGTACTTTGTGATAAAAACTTATCTTTTAAAAAAGTATTTTTAAAATTTTCAGACTTTATAACATATAATATATTTAGGAGGAGAAGGGGGTGGAAAAGGTGGAGATCTTTTGGATAATCAGTATTATCACAACGGTTGTTGTTTTTTTAATTTCGTTTATGTTACGGAAAAGCTTTCCGAATCGTTCGTTTGACATTGCCTTTGGACTTATTGTGATTATAATTTGTTTCGTTTGTTTTTTATTCACATTGTTTTTCATTGGTGGATGGGAAGGCATGGCATATGGTTTTCTATGTTTCTTTATCCTAATCGGAACAATTACTGGGATGTTACTTCACCAAGTCGTAAAATTTTTTCGAGATAAATATATATAATACAAGTATAAAACAAAATAAAATGAAAAGAATATACAAGAATCAGAAAATTTTATATTGCTTTACAACAAAGTGTGTATTATGATAATCAACAAATTTATATCGTTATGACGATGAAAAAGGATTAGTACATGTTCAATCTTTTTGCAGAGAGAGAATCCAGTGGCTGAGAGATTCTTAAAAGATAATATGGAACCTACCTTTGAGTTCTGCATATGCAGCGGGAAATTCCCGTTATCAAACAAGAGAGCATATACATGTTGTATATGAATCAGGGTGGTAACGCCGGCAAAAGCTCGGTCCCTATTATAGGGACACGGGCTTTTTTTATTTTTTTGAAGGAGGAAAAGTAGATGGTAAAAGAACAAGTACAAGCCATTACAAAAATGGAAGAAGATTTCGCACAGTGGTATACCGATATTGTAAAGAAAGCTGAGCTTGTTGATTATTCAAGTGTAAAAGGATGTATGATTTTACGTCCATATGGTTATGGGATCTGGGAAAATATTCAAAAAGTGATGGACGGAAAATTAAAAGAAACAGGGCATGAAAATGTGTATATGCCAATGTTTATTCCAGAAAGTTTACTTCAAAAAGAGAAAGATCATGTGGAAGGTTTTGCACCAGAAGTAGCGTGGGTTACACATGGAGGAAGTGAAGAATTAGCAGAGCGTCTTTGTGTTCGCCCAACATCAGAAACGTTATTCTGTGAGTACTTCTCGAAAATTGTTCAGTCGTATAATGATTTACCAAAGTTATATAACCAATGGTGTTCAGTTGTACGTTGGGAAAAAACAACGCGTCCGTTCTTACGCACAACTGAATTTTTATGGCAAGAAGGTCATACAATTCATGAAACAGCGGAAGAATCACAGCAAGAAACGCTTAATATTTTAGATATATATGCGTCGTTTTGTGAAGAGTATTTAGCTATTCCAGTTATAAAAGGGCAGAAGACGGAAAAAGAAAAGTTTGCAGGTGCTAAAGCAACTTATACAATTGAAAGTTTAATGCATGATGGTAAGGCACTACAGACGGGCACGTCACATAACTTTGGCACTAACTTCACCGAGGCGTTTGATATTAAATTTTTAGATCGAAATGGAAAATGGCAGTATGCACATCAAACATCTTGGGGTGTAACAACGAGAATGATTGGTGCACTTATTATGGTGCACAGCGATAATAATGGACTTGTGTTACCACCAAAGATTGCGCCAACGCAAGTGATGATTGTACCAATTGCCCAGCACAAAGAAGGCGTGTTAGAAAAAGCAACTGAGCTTCAAACTCGTATTCAGAAAGTTGCGCGTGTGAAAATGGATGCAAGCAACAAAACACCAGGCTGGAAGTTTAATGAATATGAGATGAAGGGAGTACCAATTCGCTTAGAAGTAGGGCCGAAAGATATTGAAAAAAATCAAGTTGTCCTTGTACGCCGTGATACAAAAGAGAAAGAATTTGTATCTATAAACGAATTAGAAGAACGTATTACAACATTACTTGATGACATTCAGCAGTCTCTTTTTGAAAAAGCAAAAGTATTTCGTGAAGAAAAAACATATATAGCTACTACTTTTGAAGAAATGAAACAAGTAGCAGAAGAAAAACAAGGGTTTATTAAAGCGATGTGGTGCGGAAGCCTTGCTTGTGAAGAAAAGTTGAAAGAAGAAGTAGGTGTTACATCACGTTGTATGCCATTTGAACAAGAGGAATTAGCTAAACAATGTGTGTGCTGTGAGAAAGATGCGAAGCGTATGGTGTATTGGGGCAAAGCGTATTAAAGAGTAAGTATATTGATTAGTGAGTCTATCCTGCTATTCGCGGGCAGTAAGCTCCCACCTCAAGATTCAGAGACAAGCGAAGAAGATAGGTGGGGGATAACTGTCCGTAAAAGCCCGATTGGTTCAACTAACCATCAGTGGGGGATGAAAAAGCTCCCACTGATGGAAGTTTCACTTTTAATAAAGTGAAAAAGGTTAGCAAAATGCTAGCCTTTTTCAATATTGTATGGTGTATTTTTGGTGTGAATTTATCCCGCTCTTCGCAGGCAGTAATACCCCCACCTCAAAATTTGGTGAAAGTATTGTCCAGCTCTAGCGGCTAGAATCGCTTCCGCTTTTTTAAAGAAGATAGGTGGAAGATAAATTGCCCGTAAAAGCCCGATTGGTGAGGGCTGATAAACAGTGGGGGATGAAGAAAACCCCCACCGTTTAAAGTTTCACTTTTATATATGGTTTCATAGATTTTTAACATTTTTCAAACATAGGGGATGGCAGTATTTATGTTAAAATGTTAGATAAGATAAGAAAATATGGAAAGGGAGTGAACTGAGAATATAACAATCCTTATATTCTAATAAATTATGAAAAGAATAGAAAAACAAATAATGGCGGGTACACTTATAGCAACAGCAGCCTCTCTTATTTCCACACATGCTTTTGCACAAGAAGAAAGCACTGCGACAGTAAATGCAACGAATTTAAATATACGTCAACAACCAACAACGCAAAGTCCAATTGTTGGGCAAGTAAAACAAGGAACAACTGTGAAGGTACTAGGAGTGGAAAAAGATTGGGCAAAAATTTCTTACAATGGTAAGGAAGGTTATGTTTCACTGCAGTTTTTAAAGATGGCAGGAACAAAGCCTACAATAGAATCTAAGCAACAACCGAGTATTAATAATGGACAACGCGAAACTGGTGTTGTAACAGCAACTCGTTTAAATGTTCGTAATAGTCCTGTTTTAGGTAGTACTCTTCTTGGAAGTGTTCAAAAAGGAGAGAATGTAACAATTTTAGGGAAAGCAAATGGTTGGGCGAAAATTGAATATAAAGGTAAAGAAGGCTATGTTTCTTTAGAATTTATAAAAGTAGGAGAGCAAGCAGAAAATCCCGTATCAAAGCAACCGGCAACACCACAACAACCAGTAATTGATAATGGAAAAAGTGAAGCAGGAATGATAACGGCAACAAGCCTACGAGTAAGAAGTGCAGCAAACACAAACAGTACCGTTCTTGGAAACTTAAAACAAGGTGAAAAGATAACAGTATTAGGAAAAGAAAACGGCTGGGCGAAGATTGCGTACAACGGAAAAGAAGGTTATGTTTCACTAGAATTTGTGAAATTAGAAGGAAAATCAGCAGAGAAGCCAGCAGAAAAACCGCCAGAAAATATCGTAACGGGTACTCAAGAGGCAGGAACAGTAACGGCAACAAGCCTACGAGTAAGAAGCGCAGCAAATACAAGCAGTACCATTCTCGGAAACTTAAAGCAAGGCGAGAAAGTAACGAT